>JACPTJ010000482.1 GCA_016192835.1 Betaproteobacteria bacterium | reverse complement strand
TCGCCGCCGGCGTACATGATCATGTCGAGGAAGCCCTTGGGCGGCGGGCGCAGCCGGAAATCGATAACGGGCATGCTGGTTTCCTGGGTAGGTTGGAGCGGAGTGTTTCAGCGCCGCGTCTGATTGGCGGCCATCGGCTCCCCCATGGCGCCGATGCCGATGAATGCGATCCTGGTCATGCGACTTTCTCCTCCCGATTGGCTTGTTCCGTGGGCCTGCCGCGTCAGATGCCGTGGTAAGCGCCGCCGTCCACGTGCCATGCGGCGCCCGTCACGAAGCTCGCGCGTTCGGATGCAAGAAAAGCCACCACGTCGCCGACTTCTTCCGGCCGTCCCATGCGCCCCAGCGGCAGCCTGGCTACGCGCTCCTTGCGGATTTCCGCTTCCGGCCTGCCGGTCAGGGCGGCGAATTCGCGCATCGTTTCGTCCTGACGGTCGGTGTTGATGATGTGGGGCACGACGGCGTTCACCAGAATGTTATCAGGGGCCAACGCGAGCGCCAATGACTTGGTCAGGTTCAGAACCGCGGCGTTGTTCAGGCCGACGGGCACGGTATTGCTTCCCGGTTCGCGCGAGGCAAGCCCGGAAAGATTGATGATGCGCCCCTTGCGGCGGGCCCGCATCGGCGGAATCGAATGGCGCAGACAGCGCACGTAACCGTTGAGCTTTTGTTCGAAGATCGCGTCCCAGCGCGTCTCGGTGAGCGAGAGGAATTCGGCGGGGTTGACGGTGCCGGCGCAATTCACGAGGATATCGATCTGACCGAACGCCTCGAGCGCGGCGTCGATCAGGGCGCGTGCATCGGCGTCGCGCTCGAGATCGGCCGTCACTGCACGCACCTCGCCATGGGTTTGCTGCTCCAGTGCCGCGCGGGTTGCTTCCAGCCGTTGCGGGTCGCGGGCGGTGATCATCACTCGCGCGCCTTCCTGCAACAATGAGCTCGCGCACGCCCGCCCCACGCCGCGGCTGCCCCCCGTTACGATCGCCACCTTGCCAGCAAGTCCCAGATCCATATCGCTCCCGCCGTTGCGTTGATGAAATTGTCAGTGCCGCGCGCCGGTCGTGCGGCCGCCGGCTGATACTGCGTTGGTGCAATGAATGTGGGAATGAAATTCGGGTTGTGCTGATGCCGCCGGTGATTCTACACTAGACACTTCACGGGTCCGAAATTCACATTTCCGGGAAACAGGGAGGAACCATGAAAGTTTTGCCGAGCGTTTTTGCAGTCGCGGCGCTTGCGGGGTTGGCCGCGCCGGCCGTTGCGCAGGACTATCCGAACAAGACGGTCAGGATCGTGGCGCCGTTTTCTGCGGGCGGTTCGACCGACGTGCTGACCCGTATCGTCAGCGTGAAGCTGTACGAGCGGTGGGGCCATACGGTGATTGTGGATAACCGCGTCGGCGCGAGCGGGAATATCGGCGCCGAGTACGTCGCCAAGTTGTCCGCGCCCGACGGGTATACCCTGCTGATGGCCGGGGCTCCGCACGCGATCGGCGTGAGCCTCTTCAGGAGCCTGCGCTACGATCTCGTGAAGGATCTCGTGCCGATCAGCGCCGTGGCGACGTTTCCCAGCGTGATCGTTGCGCATCCATCGCTCCCCGTCAAAACGGTGAAGGACCTGATTGCGCTGGCCAAGGCGCGCCCGGGGGAACTCAATTTCGGATCGCCGAATATCGGCTCGCCGAATCACCTTTCGATGGAACTGTTCAAGACCATGGCCAAGGTGAACATGGTGCATATCCCCTACAAGGGCGGGTCGGGACAGATGGTGGGGGACCTGATGGCGGGTCAGGTACAACTGGCTTCGATGGGATTTCCGCCCGCGATACCGCAAGTCAAGGCCGGCAGGCTGCGCGCGATCGCCGTGACGGGCGCGCAGCGTTCGCCTTTGCTGCCCGAGGTGCCGACGGTAAGCGAAGCAGGATTGCCCGGCTTCGACGTATCCTCGTGGTACGGCCTGTTCGGCCCCGCGGGATTGTCGAAGGACACCATCACGAAAGTGAACGGCGATACCGTGGCGCTGCTGGCTTTGGCGGACGTGAAAGAGCGGCTGGCGGGCCTCGGCGCGGAACCGGCGCCGATGTCGCCGGAAGAATTCGGGCGTTACGTGCGGGCGGAGATTGCAAAGTGGGCGAAGGTGGTCAGGGAGTCCGGCGCGAAAGTCGATTAGAGCATTCCTCAAACACTTCGCCGCCGATGAACGCCGATAAACGCCGATAAAAACCAAGCAACGCATCGAATATACAAAGTTCCGGAAGAGCATCCGCAGTTTTGTTGGTTGCTTATTGCATCCTTGCGGTTAAGGTTTTCGCTTTATCTGCGTTCATCGGCGTTCATCGGCGGTTCGATCTGTTTTTTTGAAGGTTCAGACTCGCATGACACTCAAGCTGCCGCATCATAACCGCTACGACTATTCGCCGATCACAGGGCGCACGGATTACAGCTGGCCGGGCGGCAAGCGGCTCGCGTTCTGCCTGACGACCAATCTGTCGGTACATGCGTTCATGCAGGGGCGCGGGCACGACAACGCCAAGCACGGCGAGCCGCAGAGCCCACGCAATTACTCGTGGCGCGACTACGGCAACCGCATCGGCATCTGGCGGCTGTTCGATCTCGCCGACGAGCTCGGCATCCCGCTCGCGCACAATACCAACAGCATGCTCTACGGCGAAGCACCGCAGATTTTCGCGCGCATCCGCGGCCGCGGCGACGAGATCATCGCGCACGGCCGCACCAACGCCGAGAATTTCAACGACTTCCGGTGGGAGGCCGACGAGGCGCGCATCATCCGCGAGGTCACCGAGACGTTCACGTGCAACGAAGGCAAGCCGCCGAAAGGGTGGCTTTCCGGCGGGTCGTACGAGCATTCGTGGACGCCCGACGTCCTGAAGGAAGCGGGCTACATTTACCTTTCGGACTGGCCGTGCGACGACCAGCCGATGTGGCTGCGCACGCGCGCCGGGCCGATCCTGTCGGTGCCGTATCCGGTCGAGCTCAACGATTCGCCCCAGATCATCCACCGGCAGCACACCGCGCGCGAGTTCTGCGACATGCTGGTCGATCAGTTCGAGGAAATGGCCGAGCAGAGCGCGCACCATCCGCTGGTATTCAACGTCTCGATCCATCCACACGTGTTCGGCTATCCGTTCCGGCTGCGACCGCTGCGCAAAGCGCTGCAGCATTGCTTTGCGAGCAAGTTCATCGAATGGCTCTGGAAATGCCGCCCGGGCG
>JACPTJ010000481.1 GCA_016192835.1 Betaproteobacteria bacterium | reverse complement strand
CGCCGGCGTCGACCAGCACCGGAACCTTGGCGTTGTCGATGATGATCTGCAGGTTCCACGGGTTGAGAATGCCCATGCCCGAGCCGATGAGCGAAGCGAGCGGCATCACCGCCGCGCAGCCGATTTCCTCGAGCTGCCTGGCCGCGATCGGATCGTCGCTGCAATAGACCATGACCTTGAAGTTGTCCCTGACCAGCGTTGCCGCCGCCTTCAGAGTTTCCGCCATGTTCGGGAACAGCGTTTTCTGGTCGCCGAGCACTTCGAGCTTGACGAGGTCGTGCCCGTCGAGCAATTCGCGCGCGAGCCGTAGAGTGCGCACCGCGTCATCGGCGTTGTAGCAGCCGGCGGTATTGGGAAGTATCGTGAATTGCGCCGGCGGCAGCGCGTCGAGCAGGCTCGGCTGGTTCGGGTCCTGACCGATGTTGGTGCGGCGGATCGCGACCGTGATGATCTGTGCGCCGCTCGCATCGACCGCCGCGCGGGTTTCGGCGAAATCCTTGTACTTGCCGGTGCCGACCAGCAGTCGTGAGGAATAGGATTTGCCCGCAATCACGAGCGGATCAAGATTTTCGTGGGGTTTCATGGCCGGAATCAGAAATCGGGGATCGGGAAGACAGAAGATCGCAGTTTGCGCGTATCGCGGATGATGGGCAATGACTTGGGTCAATATTGCGCCAATCAACCGCCGCCAACGGCGACCACGATTTCGACCTTGTCGCCATCGGCCAGCGCCTCGGCACTGTACCGGCTGCGCGGCACGATTTCGCCGTTGCGCTCGAGCGCGACGCGTTTGCCGGCGAGACTCAGGCGCTCGAGCAACTGCTGGCAGTTGAGCGGCTGCTCGAAGCGGTGCGCCGTGCCGTTTACCGTGACGACTATCATTCGATTCGTTGCCATCCGTGCGGGTAAGGAATTCTTGCAGTCTGCGGGGGTTTTGGCAACCCGCGGGAATCGGCCCCGCCGCGCCCGGAAACCCTGCTGTGCGTTGCGACCGCGGTTTGCCGTGCGGCGGGTTTGCCCCTTAGAATCCGCACCTGCCGTAAGGTAAGTCGCCTGACGGCCGCTCTTGGACTGGATGGAAATGATGCGTAGGTGCGGAGCGCAGACTGAAGGGTGTTTGTCATGAACATGGCACTCGCAGGATTGGTCCTGCTGGTGATCGGCGACAGCCACATGGTTTCGCAGGGCTACCTCATTTCATCGCTGCACGAATCGCTGGTCAGCCAGCAGGCCATCGTCCATTCGTACGGCGCCTGCGGCGTGAATGCAGGGGACTGGGTATACGGTACTTCGGGCACCTGCGGCCAGGCCGAGCGCCACGAGCGGGCGGCGCTACGGATCGACTACTCTTCCAGGGCGAAAGGCTGGACCGTCAGGGAGTTGATCGAGCGGCACCGGCCGGACCTGATCGTCGTGCAGATGGGGGACACCATGGCCGGATACGGCCAATCGACCTTGCCGCAGGCCTGGATCTATGGGAAGGTGAGGGCGCTCACGACGGCGATCAGGGCGCAGAACGTCTCCTGCGCGTGGGTGGGTCCGCCGTGGGGGTCGGGCGGGCGTTACGAGAAAACCACGGCGCGGGTCAGGGAAATGTCCCATTATCTGTCACAGGTGGTGCCGCCCTGCACCTATATAGACTCGACCGCTTTCGCCGGGCCGGGCGAATGGCCGACCATCGACGGTCAGCACCTCACCACGAGCGGTTATCGCGCCTGGGGCCACAGCATCGCAGACTCGATCGTAAGCCTGACTGGCCGCAGCCAGAAGTGAGCCGCAAAAAGGAGCCGGACATTTCAGCCCGTGCGACGACAGGGTTACTGGCAGGCTGCGCCGCGCTGCTCATTGCTGCCGTCCCCGGGGCCGGTGCGGCGGAGCCGCCACGGCTCTATGACAGCGGCCCGGCCCGCGGTGCCGGCTTTATCCGCATTGCCAACGTTTCGAACGGCATCGTCAGCATTACGCCGGCGGGGCGCGCGGGAATCGACATCAGCGCGGAAGACGCGCTGCGGGTCACGCGCTTCGAGGCGATCACTCCGGGTAAAATCGCCGCCTCGATCCGTGCCGGCAACCAGACCCGGAAACTCAACCTCGCGATCGCCGCGAACGAACTCGTCACGGTCGCGATCGGCGTCGCCGCGAACGGCAGCATCGCCACGACGGTGTTGCGCGAGACGCCCAAGGACTTCAACGCCTTGCGGTCCTCGCTCGCTCTCTTCGGCGTCGACAAGACCTGCGCCAACGCGCGGCTGGTAGCCGACAAGAACACCGTGGTCATTGCCGGCGTGGCGCCGGGCTCGCTCGGCAGGAAGGCCGTGAACCCGGTCAAGGTCACGCTTGCAGTTTTCTGTGCCAACGAGACCCGCGGGTTGCCGGCCGAACTTGGCCAGCTCGAAGCGGGAGAAAGATACAGCGTCCTGATTTTCGCCGACCCGGGTGGAGGCCGGCGGGTGCTGGCTTTGCGTGACGAGATGGCGCTCTAATCATCCTCGCGCGGAAAACGTGCGCGGTACTGAACAGCGTCGGATCAGCCTATTGAGCGAACAAGCGCGCCATGGTCTTTTCCTCGATCGAATTTCTGGCGCTGTTCCTGCCGGCGTTCCTGCTCGCGTACATGGCGACGCCGGCGACGTGGCGCAATCTGACCCTTTGTATCGGCAGCTGGATTTTCTACAGCTGGTGGAAACCGGTATTTCTGCTGGTGATCGTCGGCGTGACGTTCATCGCATGGGCTCTGGGCCGCGCGGTCGAGCGCGCGGCCGGGCGCACCAAGCCCCGTCTGGTCGCCTGCGGAGTCGTGGTCATCCTGGGCGTGCTCGGCTGGTTCAAATATGCGAATCTGATGGTGGAGACCCTGAACGACGGGCTGCGCGTCTTCGCTGTGGCGCCGCTGCCGTGGAGCGACATTATCCTGCCGATCGCGCTTTCTTTTACCGCGCTGCAGGGGATTTCCTATCTGATCGACGTGAAGCGCGGCACGGTCGCGGCCGAGCCGCGCTTCGTCAACTTCGCCGCGTATCTCGACATGTTCCCGCATCTGATCGCGGGACCGATCATCCGCTACGCCTGGATCGCGCAGGAGATCCATCAGCGCCGCGTGACGTTGGACGACGTCGCCGCCGGCGCGCGGCGCTTCATGCTCGGTTTCGCGATGAAAGTGCTGATCGCGGACTCGCTCGCCCCGCTCGTCGAGGCGGCTTTCTCCGTGCCTCAGCCCAGCCTGTGCGACGCCTGGCTCGGCAACGTCGCTTTCGCGCTGCAGATCTTCTTCGACTTCGCCGGCTACAGTGCGATGGCGATCGGACTCGCGCGCATACTCGGGTTTCATTATCCCGAGAATTTCCGCGATCCCTATCTTGCGACCAACATCCAGGACTTCTGGCGCCGCTGGCACATCAGCTTGTCGTCATGGTTGCGCGACTACCTTTACTTCTCGCTCGGGGGGAATCGCCGCGGCCCGGTGCGCACCTACGTCAACCTGATGCTCACCATGGCGATCGGCGGGCTGTGGCACGGGGCGAGCTGGGCCTTCCTGCTGTGGGGGCTGATCCATGGTCTTGCGCTCGCGATCGCGCGCGCGTGGTCGGAGCGCGGCTTGCGGCTTCCCTCACCAATATCCTGGCTGCTTACGCTGGCGGTTGTGCTGTTCGCGTGGACGCCGTGTCGCGCGAAGAGCTGGGAGGAAACGGTTTCGATGCTTGCGGGCCAGCTCGGTCTGCACGGCGTGGCGCTCGGCGACCAGATGGCGCTCGCGTTGCGGCCGGTTGCGATCGCCTGGCTGCTGATCGGCGTCCTAACCGTGCTGTGGCCGGTCATACGCGCGCGGCTGCCGGCGTGGACTTCGCATCAGCCGCACTGGTGGGCCGCGTTATGGCCGATCGGTCTTTTCCTGTATGCAATCGCTGCCATGATGGGCCGGCAGACGCTGCCGTTCCTGTATTTCCAATTCTGACGGCGCGCTTATGAACGATCCCCCGATTTTCCGCCTGCGCGGGAGCCTGCTGCCCGGGTTCGCCCTCGCGGCGATCCTCGCGGCCGGTTTCATCGCCAGCATCGACGCGCTGGTCTTTCGGCACGGCGATTGGCCGGGCGGAGTCTCATTGCAGGCGCTCGCCGACGGCGATGCGACTTCCGCACTGTCGAAATCCTTGCAAAAGCGCGTGCGGTTCGCGGATGCGCTCGTCACTGCTGACCGCGTTTTCGGCTGGGTCGCGCTCGGCGATCTCGGTCCGCGAGTTCGCCGGGGATGCGGTGACTGGCTCTTCCTGGCGGACGAGCTCGTCGTTCACCCGGGGCGGGAGCAGGTTTTTCACGCCCGTCTCGCAATGATCGAGCGCGTCGCCCGGTTCCTGGAGCCGCGCAGCATCGCGCTGGTGGTCGCGCCGGTTCCCGACAAGTCCCGGCTCGCGACGCCGTACCTGTGCGGGATTGAACGCGCGCCCGCGCTGGCCGATCGTCTGCAGAGATTCGCTGCCGGCCTCAAGGCGCGCAACATCAAGGCCGTTGACCTTTTGCCCGCGCTGAGTGCGCGCGACGGCGAGGGCTACTACCGCACCGACACCCATTGGAACGAGCGGGGAGCGCGGCGGGTCGCGGAGGCGATCGCGGCGAACCTGCGGAGGTGGGAACTCGCGCCGTCCGCGCAGCTCACATTCGACGTGACAGCGGAGCCCGAGCGCGAGCGGGTCGGCGATCTGATCCGGCTGGCAGGACTTGATCAGGTGTCGCGGCCGATGCGCCCCCGTGGCGATCTCGAATCGCCGGTCCGGATCAAGCAGATCCCCAGGCAGGCAGTCGGCATCCTCGACGACGTCGCGGCGCCCGAGGTGACCGTCATCGGTACTTCGTTCTCGCGCAGGGGGGGCTTCGTCGGATACATGTCGCTGGTTCTGGCAGCCCCGGTTGCCAACATGGCGCAGGACGGGGGCGGAGTGTTCACTGCCGCGATCGATTACTTCAGAAACCCCGCGTTCGCCGAAACGCCGCCGCGCGTGATCGTCTGGGAGATCCCCGAAAGATTGCTCGACGAACCGATCGCCGCCTCGGACGAGCGGTTGGCGGAAGCCCTGGTGGCGCCGCCGCGGTAGGACTGTGACTCATGCGCCGCGCGGCGCGCGGCGCGGCCTATCCCCAGTTCAGACCCAGCCAGCCAAGCGATCGAAAGATCACGTAGAATACGGCCAACACCACTGTTATCACGATCGTGGTAACGACTGCCGTGACCGTATTCTCAGCATAATGTTTACTGTCGTCCATCGGGAACCCTCCTTCGTTAAAGGCTTATGAGTTGTCGTTCCTTCCGTGAAATGGCGTCGTGCAGAGAAAGTATGCGCTTGCGTGGCATCGCTGTGCAACTTAGAATCTCGTCCGGCTGCGGGTGTAGTTCAATGGCAGAATGAAAGCTTCCCAAGCTTTAGACGTGGGTTCGATCCCCATCACCCGCTCCACCGATCGCTGCCAGTGGCCGCCGCTTCGGCGGCGCAACAGCACCCGCCGGAGCTATTTCGATTGCACCTGCTGGCGCAGGCGGGCGGCGAGATCCGCGGCAGGCATTGCTTTCCCCAGGTAGTAGCCCTGCATGTGATCGCAGTTGAGGTGTGCCAGCGCATGCATGATGGCTTCGTTTTCCACGCCTTCCGCGACCACCGAGAGCTCGAGATTGTGCGCGAGTTCGACGAGCGAGCGCACGATCTTGGCATTGATGGGTACCTCCAGCATGGTGCGCACGAACGACATGTCGATTTTCAGCTCGTCGAGCGGCAGCTGGGCCAGATAATACATGGACGAATAGCCGGTGCCGAAGTCATCGATCGACAGCTTCACCCCGTGTGACTTGAGCTCGCGCAACGCTTCGGTCGCGGCGTTCGGGTCGTTCATCATCGCGCTTTCGGTGATTTCCACGACCAGATTGTTGCTGTTGACATCCCAAGTGCGTAGCGCGCGGTCGATGAAAAGCGGCAGGTCAGGCTCGCGCAGATTGGACGGGGATACGTTCACGCTCACGGTGAATTCCGGGTCGATCGCCTGGAATTCCGCGCACTGCTGCACGGCGCTGGTAATGATCCATTGGGTCAGCCGGTCGATCAGCCCCGCGGTCTCAGCCGCCTGCACCGCGGCGTAGGGTGAAACAAATCCGAGCACCTCGTCGGTCCAGCGCAGCAGTGCTTCGGCACCGGTCAGGCGTCCCGTGCGCAGGCTGGCCTGAGGCATGTAATGCAGCGTCAGGCTGTTCTGGTCGAGCGCGAGGCGCATGCGGGCCACGTACTGCGACTGATCGACCGCCGACGAGGCGGCCTGTGGTTCGTAAATCCAGATGCGGTCGCGATGGCCGCGCGCGGTGTGCAGCGCGTGCTTGGCCCGCTGCAGCAGGCTCTCCGCATCGGGGCCGTGGTCCGGAAACATCGCGATGCCGATCGCGATGTCGGCCAGTTCGGATTTGCCGCCGATATCCAGGGGCGTTGCGCCGAGCAGGGTCATCACGCGCTGAGCGGCGAGCATCGCGATGCCTTCCGAGGACAGCGGCCGCAGGATGCAGGCAAACTCGTCGCGCGACAGGATCTCGATGGAATCGTTCTTGCGCAGGGCTTTCGTGCGCAGCACGCCCGCGATCCGGTTCGACAGCCGGTCGCCGGCGTTGAACCCGTGCCGCGCGTCGGTACGGTCTATGGCCGCGGCGTGCACCAGCAGCAGCCCGACACTTTGACCCGCGGCCTGGGACTCCGAAAGCATGCTTTGCACGCGGCCGACGAGCGGATTCAGAACATCATCATCCTCTGCCGCGGGTGGTACCGCCTCGATGGCCATGTCAGCGGTTCATCTAGAGGAAGAACTCCTCGGGGTTGATCGGCAGCTTGTCCCTGGGCAGGGTGCGCTTGATCCGGTAGGGCTCGTCCGCGTTGGCCTTGGGTTCTTTGATAAGGTCGAGTATCACCTGCGGCTTGATCGGTTTCCACGACGCATCGAGCACCACCATGACGCGCGGCTGCAGGCGGCGCACCAGGTTTTGCGCGATCACGATGCCGACCTCGCCGGTATTGAGTTCGACGGTGCTTCCCACCGGG
>JACPTJ010000480.1 GCA_016192835.1 Betaproteobacteria bacterium | reverse complement strand
CGCGCTGTGGCTGCCGAAGGCGATCGGGTGGTGATCGGCGCCGCTGAATAAAAAGGCGGCCGCGCCGCCTTTTTTGCTGGGGATAAAACCGGAATTACGCCGCGACGCTCTTGCCTTTGGATGTCGGCTTGCGCGCGTATTTCTGCTTGAATTTCTCGACGCGCCCTGCCGTGTCGACGATCTTCTGCTTGCCGGTGTAGAACGGATGGCAGTCCGAGCACACCTCGACGTGCAGCTCGCGAGCGAGCGTGGAGCGCGTCGTGAACTTGTTGCCGCAACTGCAGATGACGCTTATCTCTTTGTATTGCGGGTGAATTTTTGCTTTCATGGCGTTTGCCTCTGGATTGCTGCCGGATGCGAAAGGCCGCAATTATCCCTTACCGGGCGAGCGCTTGCAAGTATCAGAACGGCAAACGCCACTGGCCGGGCCGCCACGTCTCGAGCATCGTGCAGCACCGCAGGATTTCGGCCTTGCCGGCTTCCGGCGGCACGCTGCGAAAGATGGTGTTGGGCGAACTTTCCCCTTCGCCAGCCATTTGCATCGCCACGAAATAGACTCCGCCTTCGCGCGTCTCGATTTCAAGCCGTCCCTGGTCGGGGCCGAAGGCCGTGATGCGATTGCGTCCCGGCCTTACCGCAACGCGGAAATAAGTGGCCGGCAACGACTGGCCGACGATTCGATCGTCGACCCAGAGGGTGGAGGTTGCGCTGCTCGGAGTGTCTGCCCGGTACAGATAGACGATCGCGGCGCGCGGAGCGGATTCGAAACGCTTGGCTTCGGCGTCGTCCGGCACCGAGGCTTCCGGCGTCGCGGCGCATCCGCCGAGGAGTGCGAGTAACGCAACCAGCGCCGCGATCACTGAGGTTAGCCTAGCCCCTGCGCATCGAGTCGAAAAAGTAGCCGCCGTGACTCGTTAGCCGCAGGCCCGCTTGCGGGAACGGCGCGCGCTACCCGATGGCTCTTAACCACGCCTCATGCTGTCGAAGAAATCGGCATTATTTTTCGTGGAACGTAACTTGTCCACCAAAAATTCCGTAGCTTCCAGTTCGTCCATCGGGTAGAGCAGCTTCCTCAGCACCCAGACCTTCTGCAGGATGTCCTGCTTGATCAGCAACTCTTCGCGCCGCGTGCCGGAGCGGTTGACGTTGATCGACGGATAAATGCGTTTCTCCGCCATGCGCCGGTCGAGATGGATTTCCATGTTGCCGGTGCCTTTGAACTCCTCGTAGATCACGTCGTCCATGCGCGAACCGGTGTCGATCAGCGCGGTGGCGATAATCGTGAGCGAGCCGCCTTCCTCGATGTTGCGCGCGGCGCCGAAGAAGCGTTTCGGCCGCTGCAGCGCGTTGGCATCGACGCCGCCGGTCAGCACCTTGCCCGAAGCCGGCACCACGGTGTTGTAGGCGCGCGCGAGCCGCGTGATCGAATCGAGCAGGATCACGACGTCCTTCTTGTGCTCGATCAGGCGCTTGGCTTTTTCAATCACCATGTCGGCGACCTGCACGTGGCGCGTGGCCGGCTCGTCGAAGGTCGAGGACACGACTTCGCCCTTCACCGAGCGCTGCATTTCGGTCACCTCTTCCGGCCGCTCGTCGATCAGCAGCACGATCAGGTAGACCTCGGGATTGTTGGTGGCGATCGAGTGCGCGATGTGCTGCATCAGCACGGTCTTGCCGGCTTTCGGCGGCGACACGATGAGCCCGCGCTGGCCTTTGCCGATCGGCGCGACGATGTCGATGATGCGGCCGGTCAGGTTTTCCTCCGACTTGATGTCGCGTTCCATCACGAAGCGCTCATTCGGGAACAGCGGCGTCAGGTTCTCGAACAGGATCTTGTTTTTCGAATTCTCGGGAGGCTCGTCGTTGACCTTGTCGACCTTGACCAGCGCGAAGTAGCGTTCGCCGTCTTTCGGGGTGCGGATCTCGCCGTTGATCGAGTCGCCGGTGTGCAGGTTGAAGCGCCGGATCTGGCTCGGGCTCACATAGATGTCATCCGTGCCCGCGAGGTAGGAGGTGTCGGGCGAACGCAGGAAGCCGAAGCCGTCCGGAAGCACTTCGAGCGTGCCTTCGCCGAAGATGGATTCGCCTTTCTTAGCCTGGTTCTTGAGCAGCGCGAAGATCAGTTCCTGCTTGCGCAGGCGGCTGGCGCCATCGATTTCGTTCGTGATGGCCATGTCCACCAGCTCGGTGACATGGAGGTTTTTGAGGTCGGATAAATGCATACGATAGAGTTAGGGCGCTACTCGGGAAAAACCAGGGGAAAAATCAAGGCAACAGACGGAGCTTGCGCTCGTCCGGCATGCCTCGTTACGGGAGCGGCTGCCGGATGGTTTGATGCTAGAGTAACCAGTTCAGATATTGCTGTCAATAAATGCCGTCAGTTGGGATTTGGACACGGCGCCGACCTTGGTGGCTTCGACATTGCCGTTCTTGAACAGCATCAGGGTCGGAATGCCGCGGATGCCGTATTTGGGCGGTGTTGCCTGATTGTCGTCGATGTTGAGTTTGGCGACCTTGAGCCTGCCTGCGTATTCCCTGGCGACATCGTCGAGGATGGGCGCGATCATCTTGCACGGACCGCACCACTCGGCCCAATAGTCGACCAGCACCGGCATGCCCGCCTGCAGCACTTCCGGCTCGAATGTATCGTCGGTCACGTGATGAATGTGCTCGCTCATGGAACGTCTCCTGCGGATTTGATATGAGGGATATGCGCCCGGAACGGGCGGCAACAAGGCTTGATGGCGCGTATGCTAACCAAAAACCCGTGTTTTGGGAAGCGCGGCCCCGCGGCAGCGCCGCCGCGCGCGCCATCCGGGCTGGCCCGATTCTGCTAAAATGTCCCCGAGCTGCCGTTCTGCGAAAACTGCATTAAACCAAGGATAACCATGACTTACGTCGTCACCGAGAGTTGTATCAAGTGCAAGTACACCGATTGCGTCGACGTCTGCCCGGTGGACTGCTTTCGCGAGGGCCCGAATTTCCTCGTGATCGATCCCGACGAGTGCATCGACTGCACGCTGTGCGTCGCCGAATGCCCGGTCGAGGCGATTTTCGCCGAAGACGACGTGCCGGAAGACCAGCAGGAGTACACCGCGCTGAACGCCGAACTGGCGAAAGTCTGGAAGCCCATCATCGAGAAGAAAGATGCCCCGGCGGACGCGGATGAGTGGTCCAAAGTCAAAGAGAAGAAACATCTGCTGGAGAAGTGACATCGCGGTACCGTGTCACTAACGTAAGCCGTCGATATACCGAGAGCCGCCGCCGAACGGGCAACGTAGGGTGGGTTCAGCAACGCGTAACCCACCATTTTGGGCGTTCGCACGGTGGGTTACGGCGCAAAACGCGCGCCTAACCCAACCTACGAACTGAAGAAGTGGCGTCGGGGTGCTGAACCCGCGTCGCTCGTGATGTCCTGACTATTCGGCGCTATCATGCGCTGAATGTCTGCCGCCTCCGAATTTCCCCGCTGCACCAAAGCCGAAGTTTTTGCGCGCCTCGCCGAGGGGCTGGCAGCCGGCGTCACGGTGGTCACGCCGAACCGGCGGCTGGCGCTTGCCGTCAAGCGGGAGTTCGATGATGCCCAGGCCGGGCGCGGCCTCGCGGTGTGGGAATCGGCCGACATCCTGCCGTTGACTGCTTTTGTCGAGCGCGCGTATGAAGACGCGCTGTATTCGGAGCACGCGGATGCTTTGCCGCTTCTGCTAACGCCGGTCCAGGAGCAGGCGCTGTGGGAAAACATCATTCGCGGATCCGCGGCGGGGGCGGCCTTGCTCGCGGTCCCCGAAACCGCGCGGCTGGCGCGCGAAGCCTGGCAACTCGTCCACGCCTGGCAGTTGCTGCCACGGCTCAGGAACTTTCCGCTCAACGAAGACGGCAAGGCGTTTTACGAATGGGCGCAGCGCTACGGGCGCGATACCGGGCGCGAGGGACTGACTGACGGCGCGCGCCTTTTCGATCTGGTCGCCGGATGGTGGCCGCGCGCGGAAATCAAGAAACCGATATCCCTCATTGGCTACGGATTCGACCTCGTCACGCCGCAGCAGATGGAGTTATTTGCCAAACTCAAGGCAGCCGGGTGCGACATCGCGTTTGCGCGGCCACCGGCGCGCAATGGCACCGCGCAGCGCGTCGCAGGCACCGACAGCCGCGAGGAAATCAAGCGTGCCGCGACGTGGGCGCGCGCGCGACTCGAAGCCGATGGCAACGCGCGCATCGCCGTCGTCGTGCCCGAGCTCGCCAAGCATCGCGCTGCAATCATTCGCATCTTTAGCGCGACAATGGCGCCGGACTACGCGCTGCCGGGCGCCGCGCAGCGCGTGCCGCCATTCAACGTGTCGCTCGGCGCAGCGCTGACTTCCTGGCCGCTCGTCGACGCTGCCTGCCTCGCGCTCGAGCTCGCCGGCCGCGAAATCGATTTCGAGCGTGCCAGCCGGCTGATCCGCTCGCCGTTTATCGCCGGCGCCGACACCGAGCTTGCGCGCCGCGCGCGGTTCGACGCACAGTTGAGGAAACGCGCTGAACCGGTTGTCACGCTCGACCGCCTGATCGCGCTGATCGCGCGCGACGGCGCGAGCTGCCCGCTCCTCGCGCAGCGCCTGTCCGCGCTCGCCGAATTCCGCAAGACACGTTTGTTCGGCGCGCAATCGCCATCAACGCTGGCGCAAGCGATATCCGGGGCGCTCGGGATCGTCGGCTTTCCAGGCGAGCGCGGGCTTGATTCCGCCGAGTATCAGACACTCAGAAAATGGCACGAGGTCGTTGCCGGTTTTGCCGCGCTCGACCGTGTCGTGCCGCGCACGGGCTACGGCGAAGCGGTTGCGCGCCTGCGGCGCATCGCGGCGGAGACGCTGTTCCAGCCGGAGTCGCCCGACGTGCCGATCCAGATCCTCGGCGTGCTCGAGGCCGCGGGCATGGAATTCGACCATCTCTGGGTGATGGGGTTGTCGGATGAGGCCTGGCCGCAGAGCCCGCGGCCCAACCCGTTCCTGCCGATCGAGCTGCAGCGCGCGGTCAAACTGTCGCAGGGCTCGGCCGCCGAATCGCTCGAACTTGCGCGCCGGCTCACGGACGAATGGCTCGCATGCGCGGACGAAGTGGTGCTGAGCTATCCGCAGCGCGAAGACGACCGTGAGTTCAAACCCAGCCCGCTGATAGTCGATGTGCCTGAATCCACGCTGTCGTTGCCCGGCTACGCGAACTATCGCGATGTCGTCCATCTTGCTCGCGCGATCGAGACCAGCACGGACAGCCAGGCGCCGCCGCTGGACAAAACCGCCGCGTTGGGCGGCGGCACCGCGGTTATCAGGGATCATGCGGCGTGCCCGTTTCGTGCGTTCGCGCGGCATCGGCTTGGCGCCGAAAGTTTGCAAATGCCGCATACCGGGCTCGACGCGATGGAGCGCGGCACGCTGGTGCACCGCGTGTTGGCGCAGGTTTGGGCGCAGCTCAAAACCAGAAGCGCGCTCGACGCGATCAGCGTTGCCGGCCTCGAAGCATTGCTCGTGCAGGCTGCGGAGGAAGCCGTCACGCGCATCAGGCGCGATCGTCCGACGACATTGTCGGGGCGTTTCGCTGAAATCGAGAAGCGGCGCCTGGTGCGTCTTGCCCGCGCCTGGCTCGAGTACGAGAAAACGCGCGGCGGCTTTACCGTGGTCGCGACCGAAGACAAGCGCCACATCGAGATCGGGGGCGTTGGATTCAACGCGCGCCTCGACCGCGTCGACGAGCTCGAAAGCGGCGAGCGTATCGTGATCGACTACAAAACCAGCGCGCCGGCCGCCGGCGCCATGCTGGGCGAGCGGCCCGATGAGCCGCAACTGCCGCTCTATCTGATTTGCGCCGAGCCCGCTGCGGCCGCGGTTGCATTCGCGCAGGTGAAGGCGGGGGAGATGAAGTTTGCGGCGCTGGCGCGCGACGCCGATCTGCTGCCGGGCGTCAAGGCGTTCGCCGAGTCGTATTACCGCGGCCGCCACGACTCGTGGCAGGAGCTCGTCAACGCGTGGCGCGCCGACCTCACGCGCATCGCGGCCGGCTTTGCGGGCGGTGAAGCCGAAGTCGATCCCAAGCAATACCCGAATGCCTGCCGTTATTGCGATGTGAAGCCGTTTTGCCGCATCTACGAGCGGCTCGAAACTGCGCTCGACGAGGACGCCGCATGACTGCCTCGCACATCCCCGATCTCGCCGCGCGGCGCAGCGCGCTCGATCCGTCGCAGTCTTTTATCGTGCAGGCGCCCGCGGGTTCCGGCAAGACCGAGCTGCTGATCCAGCGTTATCTGCTGTTGCTCGCTTACGTCGATCATCCCGAGGAAATCGTCGCGGCCACGTTCACCCGGAAAGCGGCCGGCGAGATGCGCGAACGCGTGCTGGAAGCGCTTGCCGATGCGCAGGCCGGCAAGGTTCCCGCGAGCGGGCACGAGCAGCTGACGCTCGAACTCGCGGCTGCCGCGCTCGCGCGAGACACCAAAGCCGGCTGGCGCGTTGCGGAAAATCCGGCGCGGCTGCGCATCCAGACCATCGACTCGTTGTGCGCGGCGCTCACGCGCCAGATGCCGGTGTTGTCGAAATTCGGCTCGCAGCCGGAAAGCATCGAGGATGCATCCGCGCTATATCTTGAGGCAGCGCGCGCAACCATCGAACTGGTCGAGAGCGACGACGCAGTCGCGCAGGATCTCGAGCGGCTGCTTGCGCACCTCGACAACGACGTCAAGCGCATCGAGGATCTGCTTGCCGACATGCTCATGCGCCGCGACCATTGGCTGCGTCACGTGCATGGCAGGGAGCGCGCGGAACTGGAGACGGCGTTGCAGAAAGCCAGGCACGCGGTCTTCGAGCGCGTGTGCAGCCTGATTCCGGCGCAGGCGCGGGCGGAACTGCAAGCGCTCGCCGACTACGCGTTCGGCAATCTCGGCCATGGAGCCTTTACCGGCAGTATCGAAAGCTGGGCGGTGTGTGCCGGCGTATTGCTCACTGACAAGGACCGGTGGCGCAAGAAGCTCACCAAGGACGAAGGCTTTCCGCCGGGTCCACCGGGGCAGCCCTGGAAAAACCGCGCGTTGGCGTTGCTCGAAATGCTCGCTGCGCACGAAGAACTTCGCGCCTCGCTCGCTGACATGCGCAAGCTCCCGCCGGAGCACTACAGTGACGGGCAATGGGAAGTTCTGGGCGCGATCCTGCGGCTGCTGCCGCATGCGGTAGGGCAGTTGAAACTCGTGTTCCAGTCGCGCGGGCAGGTCGATTTTACCGAGGTGTCACAGGCCTCTTTGCGCGCGCTCGAAACGGAAGAAGGCCCGACCGATCTCGCGCTGGCGCTCGATTACCGGATACGCCATTTGCTGATCGACGAATTCCAGGACACGTCGATCAGCCAGTACGAACTCGTCGCCAGACTCACCGCAGGTTGGGAGCCGGATGACGGCCGCACCGTGTTCGCGGTCGGCGACCCGATGCAGTCGATCTACCGTTTCCGCGAAGCCGAGGTCGGGCTGTTTCTGCGCGCACGCGCCCTGGGCATCGGCGGGGTCGATCTGCAGCCGATCCGCCTCACCGCCAATTTCCGCTCGCAGGCCGGCATCGTCGAGTGGGTCAACGCCGCTTTCGCGCAGGTGATGCCGGGGCGGGAGGACGTCGCCACGGGCGCAGTGCCGCATACGGCATCGGTTGCGACGCGCGCGGCGCTCGATGACGCGGCGGTAAGCGTGCATCCGTTCTTCAACGCGGACCGCGCCGGCGAAGCGGCAAGAGTGGTCGAGATCGTGGCGCAGACACGGCGCGACGACGCGAACGCCGGGATTGCGATCCTGGTGCGCAACCGCGGCCATCTGCGCGAAATCGTTCCGCAGCTCAAGGATGCCGGACTGCGCTTTCGCGCGATCGAGATCGAAGAACTCGGCCACCGGCCGGTGGTGCAGGATCTGCTTGCGCTGACGCGCGCGCTGTCGCATCCGGCCGACCGGCTCGCATGGCTCGCGCTGCTGCGCGCCCCGTGGTGCGGGCTCACGCTCGCCGATCTCCATGCGCTCGCCTCCACGCACTCTTCCTCCCCCTTGATAGGAGAGGGTGCAGATAATTTCTCTCCCTCTCCCTCGATGGGAGAGGGCCGGGGTGAGGGTGATGGTGAGGGTGAACAAACCATCTGGGAGTTGATGAACAACGCTGCCCGCATGGCTGAGCTTTCCCCCGACGGCCGCACGCGACTGCTGCGGGTGCATGCTGTATTGAAAGCGTGCCTCGAACAGCGCTGCCGCGGCTCGCTGCGCGAACGCATCGCCGGCGCATGGTACGCGCTCGGCGGGCCGGCGTGCGTCGAGGACACGACCGACCTCGAAGACGCCGAAATCTATTTCGAATACCTCGACTCGCACGAGGAGTCGGGAGAGATCGCCGATCCGGCCGCATTCGAGGAGGGACTCGCCAAGCTCTACGCGCTGCCCGATCTGCAGGCCGACGAGACGTTGCAGATCATGACCATCCATAGGGCCAAGGGCCTCGAGTTCGATATCGTGATCGTGCCCGGCCTCGGCCGCCCGCCGCGCAGCGACGACCGGAAGCTGTTCCTGTGGATGGAGCAGCCGCGCGCCACGCCCTCCCTGGAGGTTGCTGCCGCGCTCGCAGACGGGGGCGACGCCGATCTGCTGCTCGCGCCAATCCAGGAAACCGGCGCCGACGGCGATCCGATTTACGCGTGGCTGCAGAAGCTCGACGCCGAAAAGGAAAGCTTTGAAGACGGGCGCCTGCTGTACGTCGCCGCCACGCGCGCCAGGCAGCGCCTGCACCTGCTCGGCGACACGCGATTTGTTCCGAATCGCGAAGGCGTGCCCGAATTGAAGCCGCCGAGCGAAAAATCGCTGCTCGGCAAGCTCTGGCCGATCGTCGAGCCGGCGTACGCCGCAGCCGCAACGCGTTTGCTTGAATCTCCCTCCCCCTTAATGGGATCTCCCTCTCCCTTGACGGGAGAGGGCCGGGGTGAGGGTGTAACCTCAATCGATCAATCGCTGCGCCGCCTCGCCTCCGGCTGGCAACTTCCCGCGCCGCCGCCACGCGCTGCATGGAAGCCGCCCAAGGACGTGGCGCGCGCGCAGGACGAGATCGAGTTCTCATGGGTCGGCGAAACCGCGCGCCACGTCGGCAGCGTGGTGCACCGCTGGCTGCAGCGCATCGCCGATGACGCAGCACAAGGCTGGGATGAAAAGCGCGTCGCGGCGCTGCGCGTGACTTTCAGCGCCGAGCTTGCCGCGCGCGGCGTGTCGGAGCGCGATCTGGAGGTTGCGACGGAGCGAGTTGCGACAGCGCTTGCGCGCGCGGTAACGGATGAACGTGGCCGCTGGCTGCTCGGCGCGCAGCAGGAAGCGCAAAACGAATTCCGCCTCACGGCGATCATCGACGGCGAGCGCATGAATTTCGTCATCGACCGTATGTTCCGCGGCGCGGACGGCAAGCGCTGGATAGTCGACTACAAAACCAGCAGCCATGAGGGCGCGGACATCGAGGCGTTTCTCGACCGCGAGCGCGAACGCTACCGGGCGCAGCTTGCGCGCTACGCCGCGGCGGTCGGCGATGCGCAGGCAACGATGCTCGGATTGTATTTTCCGCTGCTGGCGGGATGGCGCGAGTGGG
>JACPTJ010000479.1 GCA_016192835.1 Betaproteobacteria bacterium | reverse complement strand
CGCTGCGCCGGCTTCGTGCTGCGCGGCATTTTTCTGTGCCGCCAAAGCGAGATCGACTGGTTCCTCTACGGCCTGAAGCACATTTTTCCCGAAGCGTGGCGCGCGTTTGCGAACGTGATTCCAGCCGGCGAGCGGCGCGATCTGCTCGCCGCCTATTACCAGCGGCTTACGCATCCGGACCCTGCAGTGCATATGCCGGCGGCACGCGCCTGGAGCAGCTACGAGGGATCGTGCTCGACGCTGCGGCCCAGCCCCGACACCGTCGCCTACTTCGCGAGCGACGGAGTCGCGCTGGGATTGGCGCGCATGGAAGCGCACTACTTCACCCACCGCATCTTCCTGCCCGAGGATTCGCTGCTCGACAACGTCGCCAGGCTGCGCAACGTTCCTGCGGTGATCGTGCAGGGACGTTATGATGCGGTGTGTCCGATCGTCAGCGCCGATGATCTGCATCGCGCCTGGCCGGAAGCCGATTACATTGTGGTCCCCGACGCCGGCCATTCGGCATGGGAGCCTGGCATCTGCGCCGAGCTGGTCAAGGCGCTGGAAACGTTCAAGAACCGGAGGATAAATTGCGACTCGTAACTTTTGCGCCACGGCCGCATGGCCCCCAGCACGTCGGCCTGTTGCGCGATGACCGGCAGGTGATCGACCTCACGCGCATCGGCGGCAGTCCGCCATTCGATCCCGCCGATATGATTTCATTGATCACGGCGGGCGACGAAGCGCTGGCGTGGCTGCGCGAGCTCGCATCCAAGGCCGATGCGGTCGTACCGCTCGACAAGGTAGCCCTGCTGGCGCCGATCCCGCGCCCCCGCAAAAACGTATTCTGCGTGGGCTGGAACTATGTCGAGCACTTCGACGAGGGGAAAAAGGCGCGGCCGCATGTGCAGGAAATGCCTGCGCACCCGGCATTTTTCTCCAAACCGCCAACCACGGTGAACGGCCCGTACGACGCGATTCCGCTGCACGCCGGAGTGACCGAAAAACTCGACTGGGAAGTCGAACTCGGCGTGATCATCGGCGAGGGCGGAATGAACATCAGGGAGGCCGATGCGGCGCGGCACATCTTCGGCTATACCGTGATCAACGATGTTTCCGCCCGTGAAGTGCAGCGCCAGCACGGGCAGCAATGGTTCAAGGGCAAGGGCCTGGATGGGCTATGCCCGATGGGCCCCTGGATCGCCACCGCCGACGAGGTGCTCCATCCGGATGATCTGCGGGTGATCTGCCGCGTCAATGGAGTGGTGAAACAGGATTCGAATACGCGCCACATGTATTTCAAGATCCCGCGGCTCATTGCCGAGCTTTCAGCCGGACTCACGCTCGAACCCGGCGACATCCTATCGACCGGCACGCCGGCGGGAGTCGGTCACGCGCGCACGCCGCCCGAGTTCATGCAAGCGGGTGATGTGCTCGAAACCGAGATCGTCGGTCTCGGGCTGCTGCGCAATAAAATCGGCAATTAAAGCAGCCCAGCCGCGCGTCGATCCGGCAGCGATTGCGGACCGGGTCTCCCGGCTCGCTGATTACTTCTTCTCTTTGGGGTTCTCGGGCTTGGGCGGTTTGCCGGCCGCCTCGCCTGCCGCGCGCAGGCTTTCAAGCGCGGCTTTCTGCATCTCCAGGGTCTTGATCGTCATCTGAACGAAGCCGGTGTTCATCGTGAGCCAGGTTTCGACTGATTTCAGCTCGCCGATTTTCTTGTCGATTTCATCGAGGTTGACGGTCGGCGTTATCATGCCGGGAAGCGGAAACGACATCGGATTCCACATTTTCTGCATGAACTCGAACCAATCCTTGGGCACATTCTGCTCGGCCATGCCAGCCTCCTGTCGCAATGCTGTAAGTCAGTGATTACTTCGCTGGAGCGCCAGGCAATACATATCCTTGCCATGGGAGATGACGCTCCTCAGTTGGCTGAGGCAGCCACCTTGACGACGGAATCCTGCGGCACCGCCCGGCGCTCCTTGTGGTGCCGTTGCAGTACTTGCTGCAGCCGGTCGCGCTCGGTCATTACCTTTACCGAAAATCCTTTTTCATTTTCATCGGAAGAGGCGCCGACATACATGCGCAGGGCATCGGCAAGGTCTCCGGCGCGGCGGATGTATTGCTTGAGGATCTGAGCCCCGACCAGGATATTGGCTTCAGGGTCAAACGCAGCTTCCTCGCCACCCAAGGGGTGGAACTTTTCGGGGTGGAAGCGCGGAATCACCTGCATCAGGCCCTTGGCGCCCATTGAACTTTCCGCGAACGGGTTGAAGCCGGACTCGACCGAGATTACCGCGAGAATCAGCAGCGGGTCGAGTTTGGTCTGGCTGCCTGTGGCATAAGCCTGCGACACGATATCGGTAGCCATTTCGGATGACACGCGGTAGCGGCGCGCCAGGTATTCGCCGATGGCACGGTATTTGGGCTCGCTGGAATCGACCGCCACGGGTTCCATCGGGTCGTCCGGTGCGGTTCCAAGGTAGCTGAGACCGAGCGTTCCGATACCCGGCACCAAGGCGCCCGGAACGCGGACGCCATGCTGGGCATAGAGAAGAATACTGAGAGAAGCGATGCAGGCCAGTAAAGCAACGTTGGCCGGGTTGCCGCGCACCCACTGAGACTGGCGCGGCGCGTCTTGATCGTCAAACTGTGCATATGCGGGGTGTGATTTTGCCATTACGCAAAACCTCCTTTCGTTAACGCCGGCCAGAACGCGGTCGGCGGACAGTTACCTTGCTAGGATAACGGTTGTCCTCAAGACATCGGGCTTAAATCGGAAATCACCGAGACGGTGTCGACTGCGCAAAAAACTTCGGCAATTCTAGTGACTCGCTACGCCAAGCGCAATGGTAATTTTGGGTAGTAATTGCAATAACGGGTGCTACATCCAGGAATATATACTGCAACGCAGTAATATTGTATTATTTATATTATTTCAATATATTATAATAACATTTTAGCCAAAAATATGACTATTTTGGTGCAGATGCAACATAATTAGGTAATGAAAATCTCGGCTGCATGGACTTTGCTCGCCCGCCCCCGGGTCGCGCCGCGTGACTGCTCATGGTTCGAACGAGGCGTTGGGCGGCAGCAATCAGGGTCCGGCCCACTCCTTGAAGGATGCCGGCAGTTCATAATCGGGAAAACGCTTCCTGAACTCCGCCAGGCTCGTCCGGGCTTCGTCGAACTTGCCTTGCCTGCGCAGATCTTCAATTCGTTCAAGCCCCTTCTCGGGCGCCAGGTCAGCGCGGGGCTGGGTCGCCCCAGCCATTGAGGCCGCAGGGGGCGAAGCCGATGGCTGTACTGCAGGAGCGGCTTTGACGCGTGCCCGCGACGTTTCGCGCAAGGCCGCGTCCGCGCTCACCGGTTCCGACTTCGACTGGACTTTACCCTCAGCCGCAGCCATATCCTTGCGCGACTCCGCGGCTGGGTCGGGTGCTACCCGATTGTCGCGCAAGCCGATACCCGAAGACCCCGTCTGCGCCGGGGGGCTGAGGCCGACGCTGTCTGAACGTTGCGCGTGAGGCAGCAAGGTCCTCGGAACAGCAGTCGCGCTCCCGCCAGTATCGGCTGCAGGCCCGGCCCGCTTATGATCCGCTTCGCCGAGCAACCCGCCGGGCGACAACAGGGTCTCCGGCGCCTCCTCGCGCATTACCGTCACCAGGCTCACGGTTAACACCATCACGGCTGCAATCGACAGCGGCACCCGCCACGAGCGGATGAAAGACGTACTCACGCGTTGCGGTCGTGACGCAACGGCACGCCGCGCCGCGGCGCGGATCGCGTCGTCGAGTGCAGGCGGCGGCTCTTCCCGCGCCGCCGTGCGATAAAGCGCTGCGAGCTTCGCGTCGCGCCCGGTTCCCTCGTCGCGAAATATTTCGCTCATTGAAATTCCTGCATGCCTTCCCGTAATTTGGCAAACGCGTAGCGCAACCTGCTCTTGGCGGTTTCGCGGCTGACGCCGGCTGTTTTGGCAATTTCCTCGACGCTCATGTCTGACTCCTGCTGCAGCAGAAAAGCTTCGCGCTGCGCCTCGGGCAACGCGTCGATCAGCTGCAGTAGCCGCTCGGCTTGTTGGCGGTGATCAGCGCTCAGCGCCGGGTCATCGCGCCGCCCTCCGGCGATGCTGTCCAGAGCGGGGCAATCGTCGTCCTCGAACGACACCGGAACTCCACCGGCCTGCGAGCGGTAATGGTCGATCAACCGGTTGTGCGCAAGACGATAAAGGTAGGTCGTGAACCTGGCCTGCACCGTATAGGTCCGGCGCGCGCGGGTCAGATTCATCCATACCTCCTGGAACAGTTCTTCCGCAATGCTGCGGCTGCCGCACTGGCGCAACATATAGCGGAACAGGCCGCCTTTGTGGCGGCCGTAAAGCAAGTCGAACGCGCCGGCATCGCCATCGCGGTAGCGTTCCATCAGCTCTTCGTCACTTGAATTCTGCTCAGCGGCCATCTCGGGTTGCCAGTATGCGGAACCTGCCGCATACCAGCAACCCCGGCTTATCGCGGTGTTATCCCTCACGCCTCAACCTTCACGCCTCACCGGAAACTCAGCGCGGGTCACTGAGAATTGCTGCAATTAGCGCTTTTTTCACGATTATTTCTCCTTCAGTTGAACCTCGAGCCAATCTCAGCGCTATAAACGAACGGCCCATCGAAATGGGGTTAAAGCACTCTTGAACCGGCGTGACCGCATCTCTATACTCGAAACCAACCGCCACGATCAGGGAGGAAGTTTGCGATGCCGAAATACGCCACGGATGCAATCCGCACCATTGCCCTGGTTGGACACGGGGCCGCCGGCAAGACCACGCTTACTGAGGCGTTGCTGCACAAGACGGGAGCGATTCCTGCCCCGGGCAGCGTCGAAAAAGGCACCACGGTGTGCGACTTCGACCCGCTCGAGAAGGAATTCAAGCACTCGCTCGCAAGCGCGATCGTCAACTTCGAGCACCGCGACACCCACATTCATCTGATCGACACGCCCGGCTATCCGGATTTTCTCGGCCAGTCGCTCAACGCGCTTGCCGCCGTCGAAACCGCGGCGGTGGTGATCAACGCGCAAAACGGCATCGAGATGGTGACCCAGCGCATGATGCAGTGGGCACGCGAGCGCGGGCTGTGCCGCATGATCGTGATCAACAAGATCGACGCCGAGAATGTCGACCTGCGCGGGTTGCTCGCCAGCATCCAGAACGTATTCGGCAAGGAATGCCTGCCGATCAACCTGCCTGCGGCAGGCGGCACGCAGGTCGTCGACTGCTTCTTCAACCCCTCGGGCGAAGCTGATTTTTCTTCGGTCGCGGACGCGCACAGCGCGCTGGTCGACCAGGTGGTCGAAGTCGACGAAAAGCTGATGGAGCTTTATCTTGAGCAGGGCGAAGTCAGCCCGGAGCAGCTGCACGCGCCGTTCGAGCAGGCGCTGCGCGACGGTCACCTCGTGCCGGTGTGCTTCGTATCGGCACGCAACGGCGCGGGCGTGTCGGAACTCCTCGACGTGTTCACGCGGCTGATGCCGAACCCGGCCGAAGGCAACCCGCCGCCCTTCTATAAAGGCGAGATCGCCACCGCCGTTGAAATCCACCCCGCGCCGGATCCGAAGCAGCACGTGATCGCGCACGTGTTCAAAGTCGTCATCGACCCGTTCGTCGGCAAGACTGCGGTGTTCCGCGTGTTCCAGGGCACCATCCGGCGCGACTCGCAGCTCTTCATCGGCGACGGCCGCAAGCCGTTCAAGGTCGGGCATATGTTCATGCTGCAGGGCAAGGAGCATATCGAAACCGATGCCTGCGTGCCCGGCGACATCGCGGCGGTAACCAAGGTCGACGAAATCGAGCTCGACGCGGTGCTGCACGATTCCCACGATGAAGACAACATCCACCTGCGGCCGATGAAATATCCGGTGCCGATGCACGCGCTGGCGCTGGAACTCAAGCGCCGCGGCGACGAGCAGCGCCTGTCCGAAGTGTTGCATAAGCTCGCGGCCGAAGACCCGTGTTTCCGCGTCGATCACAGCGGCAACGAAACGGTAATCAGCGGCTTGGGCGACCTGCACATGCGCTACATCCTCGACAAGATGCAGAAGCAATACCACGTCGAGGTCGGCACCAAGCCGCCGCGCATTCCCTATCGCGAGACCGTCACCGCCAAGGCCGAGGGCCATCATCGCCACAAGAAGCAGACCGGCGGTGCCGGCCAGTTCGGCGAAGTGTTCCTGCGCATCGAGCCGCTCGCGCGCGGCAAGGGTTTCGAGTTCGTCGACCAGGTCAAGGGCGGCACCATACCCACGCAGTTCATCCCGGCAGTCGAGAAGGGCGTTCGCGATGTGCTCAACGCCGGACCGCTGGCGGGCTTTCAGATGCAGGACGTGCGCGTCATCGTCTACGACGGCAAGCACCACCCGGTCGACTCGAAGGAGGTTGCGTTCGTCTCTGCCGGCAAGAAGGCGTTTCTCGATGCGATACTGAAAGCGCGGCCGATCGTGCTCGAGCCCATCGTCAACATCGAGATCAATGCGCCCGAATCCAACATGGGCGACATCGCCGGCGACATCTCATCGAAGCGCGGCCAGATCAGCGGCACGCAGAGCGCCGTGGGGGGGACGGTGACGATCACCGGCCGCGCGCCGCTGTCGGAGCTCAACAACTACCAGGCACGGCTGAAGTCGGTGACCGCGGGCCAGGGTTCGTATGTCATCGAGCTAAGTCACTACGAACCGGTGCCGCCAAACGTGCAGCAGCAACTGGCGTCGCAATACAAGCACGTCGATGAGGAGCAGTAATACCTGGCGCCTCACGCGTTTCATTATGTTAGGCGCTCTAAGCCTTGACCGGGCTGCGGATCAGCACGCCGCCGCCCGCCAGCAGCAGCGAATTGGCGATGAACACCGGCCCCACGCCGAAGGCGGAGCCGATGGTGCCGAACACGAGCGGCACCGCGATGTGCATGAAATTGTTGATGGTCAACCGCAGCCCGAGTGCTTCGCCCGAGCGTCCCGGCGGCGCTCGGCCATAGATGAGCATCATCGACAACGGCTGGCCGCAGCCTACACCGAGACCGAGCACAAAAGCGACCGCCGCCAGCAACACCGCGCTCTCAAACAGCGGGAACATCAGGTAGGTCGCGGCGCCGAGGAACAGCGACCAGATGAACACCGCGTCCTCACCCCAGCGCCTGACCATCGCCGGCATCACCAGGCGCACCACGAACGCAGCGGCGGCAAAACAGCCTATCACAACACCGATCGCGGAGGCCGACAACCCGATCGAATGACCGTAGATCGGCATGTAAAACTGGAAGAGATCGGTGCCGGTAAGCACGATGCCGCCGGTAATCAGCGTGCGGCGCAGCGGCGCATTGGCGAGCAGGTTTCTGGCATCCGCCACCGGTTTCTCCTCCACGCTTTTCTCCGCATGCAGCCGGCTAAGCCCGGGTGAAAACGCGAGGATCAGCACCCCCACCAGCGGTACGCCAGCTATGTAAAGATAGCTCGTCGCATGCCCGAAATGATCGATCGAGAACCCCGCCACGAGCGGCCCGATCAGACTGGCGCTGGCCATGATCAAGCCGTAATTACTGAAGTTCCTGGTGCGGCCCTCGACGCCGGAGCTCAAGATGCCGACCAGATTCTGCACCGCCACGTTGTAGAAAACGTGGGAAGCACCGATCATCGCGGCGGATGCATAGAGCGCCGGAATCGCAGGAAACAGGAACGGCAGCAGCAGCCCGGTGGCGACCCCGGCCGAGCCGCATAGCATGGGCATGCGCACCCCAAGCCGGTCGGTAAGCTTGCCGGCATAAAGCGCCAGCAGCAATGGAAACACGGCATACATCGCGATCAGCGTCCCGATAGAGATCTGTGCTGCGCCAAGTTCGATGGCAAACAGCGAAATCAGCACCTTGCTGCCGCGATAGCTCAGCATGTTGCATAGCACGATCACGAATACGAGTTTGATGTTCATCGAAGCGAAACGGTAGGCGCCAGGCGTTTGCTGTTGTTCCCCCGGCGGGTGCGCGGCGCGCATGCCTGAGCCGCAACTATAGCAGATGGCAGCGTAGCCACGCTGTTGCCATTCACATAAAATCGACACGCCATGAATCTGTTACGCGCGTTGCGTCACCGCAATTTTGCGTTTTTTCTGAGCGGACAGATCTGCGCGCTGATCGGCTACTGGATCCAGCAGATCGCGCTCGCCTGGCTGGTCTACCGTCTGACCGGCAGCGCGACGCTGCTCGGCGTGCTCGCCTTCGCATCGAACCTGCCGGTGCTGCTGCTGGCGCCGTTCGCCGGACTGTGGTCCGATCGCTTCAACCGCCACCGCATGATGCTGGCGACCCAGGTGTTCGAGATGCTGCAGGCGGTGGCGCTCACCGCGCTCGCGTTCAGCGGCGCAATCGAGATCTGGCACATCATCGCGCTCACCGCGCTGCTCGGCATGTGCGTCGCAGTCGAGTTGCCGGTGCGCCACGCCTACCTGCTCGAACTCGTCGGCGACAGGCAGGACCTGTCCAACGCGGTCGCGGTGATGTCGCTGATCGCCAACTGCGGCCGCCTCGTCGGACCGGTACTGGCAGGATTGCTGATCGGCTGGTTCAGCGAGGCCACGTGCTTCCTGATCAATTCGCTCACCTACGTCGCCGTGCTCGCCAGTTTCGCTTTCATCCGCGTCACGCCGCAGCAGCGCGCGGAATCGCATCCGCCCGCGCTGCGCGGGCTCAGGGAAGGCCTCTCCTACGCGTGGCACACGCTGCCGATCCGTTTCCTGCTGGCGCTGCTCGCGGCGGTCGCGCTGACGGCAGCACCTTATGGCACGCTGATGCCGGCGATCGTGCACGAAGCATTCGCGGGCAACGCGCAAACCCTCGGCTTCCTCGTCGGCGCAGCGGGCATGGGCGCGGTTTGCGGCACGCTACTGCTCGCCGCGCGCCGCAACGTGCGCGGACTCGTGCGGTTCATCGTCGTCGCTGCACTTGTCGCCGGCATTGCACTGATTGCGCTGTCGTGGTCGCGGTGGCTCGCGCTCTCGCTCGCGCTGATGGTTGCCATCGGCTTCGGCATCCTGGTGATTTCGGTCTCGGTCAACATGATTCTGCAAACCATCGTCGAAGACGACAAGCGCGGCCGCGTGATGAGCCTCTACACCACCGCGTTTCTCGGCGTGGTGCCTTTCGGCGGCCTGCTTGCCGGAGTGCTTGCCGACCGCATAGGCGCCACCAACACCGTGTTTGCCGGCGGTATCGCGTGTGTGCTGGCGGCGCTTTACATGGCGCGTCATCTGCCGCTGATCCGCAGTCACATCCAGCCGATTTACGCGCGGCTCGGCATTCCCGCCAGGAACCCCTGACCCTTTGTTCCAATCATGCACCGCGTCCGCGACACGGCTCAGGGTTGTTTCGGCAACTGCCCTTCAGCGCGCCAGCGATCCCACGCGAAACGCTGGTCTTCGCGTATGCGCTCGTCTTCCAGCATCCTGCGCACCAGCGCCGTGACGTCGGACTCATAATACTTTTGGCGCTTCTCGAAGCTCCAGCGGTGCCCGGGAGGAAACACCGGTGACTTGAGGATGTCTCTGAATTTCATGTGCGGCCTTGCGTCGTTTCAGCGCCCCGGAACCGGCGGCTTGCGCGGCGCCGCAGTAAACTGGGCGCGGTCTTTGAGCAGCGGCTCGAGCGCCTTGCCGGCAACGACGTAAGTCCATGCAGCAAGCCCGCGCTCGAACTTGAGGCGCTCGTCGAGTTTTTTCCGGCTCTCGGTAAACTCCTTGTCGAGCCGCTCCTTGTCCGCGGCTTTCTCCCCTGCTTCAGGCTTGCGCTCGCGCGGCGGCTCGCCGCTCACCGTAACCGACAAATAATAATCAGCGCTGTCAGGCTTCCTGGCGAGCTTGATCGCGTAAGTCAGATTGTCAAAAGTCTCGGCAACGAGCGTACGCGGCTTGTCAAAGTTCTCCGCCTTGAGCTCGAGTGCAAGGTCACTGAAAGCAAGGGACGACAGGGCGTTGACCGCGGCCGTTGCCGCGCTCCCGGCGAGCTGGCCCGCGCCATCCGTGAATTTCCACTGCCCATACTCCTCGCTGCGGGTGATTTTCCACTGCGCGCCCTCGCCGCTCGCGGTGAGCGACTTGACGCGCTCGGCCTTGAAAAAGTCCCTGGCGAGCCACTGCGCGGGTTTCGCGTCGGCGTTTTTCAGCGCGTCCGAAAGCACGAGCACAGTCGGGCTGCCCTGAGCCAGCACGTAACGCCCGACCGGGATCTCCTGCTTGATCGGCAGCGGGCTCGGCTCGATCTTGATGACCTTCCTGCCGAGCAGCGCGCTGCCTATCACTTTGCCGCTCTTGTCGCTCAATTCGAGCAACGTTGCGGCGTTGTCGGCCTTGTCAGCCTTGGCGGGATCGAGCAGATCAAGCCGCGGCAGCAGCGCTTCGCCGACGTTTTCCGTCTGCACGACCTTGGCGTCGGGGAGCCTCAGGAGCAGGTCGCCGATTTCCTGCACGCTGGCGCTGTAATCGCCCCGCTCTCTCACGACCCAGCGCCCGTCTTTGAGCGCGAGCGTTGCTTCGCCCTTGCCGTCCTTCAACCGTATCTGCGCGACATCGTTGACCGGCAGCCGGTCGAAAATCCTGGAACCGATTTTGACGTCGGCCTTGCGCCACGCGTTTAAGTCCTGCCAGAACAACGCGAGGCCCGCGCCGCCGAGCACGACCAGCAGCGCAATGAGGATCAGGAAAGTTTTGCGGTTCATTTCGCGGCCGTCCTTCTCCTGCGCGCCAGCGCCAGTCCAAGTCCAAGCAATGTGACCAGCAGCGGCACCATGCCGATATTGACGACCTTGGTCCAAAACTGCAGCGCCTCGCTTTCGACGCGCAGATTCTTGCGCAGCTCCTTCAGGTCCCGGCGCGTCTCAATCGTTTTCTTCTTGAAGTTCTCGACCTCGGCCTGCTGCTCGGGCGACATCAGCGTGCTTTGCGCGCCGGCGCGGCCTTTCTGCAGCGCGGTGAGTTTCTCCTGCGTCTGCTGCAGGTTGTCCTCGAGTTCCTTGATCTTGCCGAGATAACTTTGCTGCGCGCGCGCCTCCATCTGCTGGATCACCGTCAGCGGGCGCGTGAACGCGGCGCGGCTGCGCAGTTTGGTCAGGTCGAAATCGCCTGAAACCTGCTCGACGAGACTTTGCGCAAAATTGAGGTTGCCGTTGCGGGGCACGATCAGGCGCTGGCCGAAGACCTCCTGTACTTCGACGGCGGCGCCGTCGGTCAGCAAATCGACGTCGGACACCAGCACCACGGAATTTTCCTGCGCCGACTCCTTGAGTTGCGGCTCGGCCTTCGCCTCATCGGTTTTGGTCTCCGGTTCCTTCTTGGCCTGGGCTGGCCGCTCGTACGGCTTGGGTTTGCCTTCGGGGAACGCGGTCTTGAATTTCCCCGTCAGACGGATGGCAAGCGGGTAGGGAGTACCCGCCGGCTGGAAGCCGCGCGTCGACGGCTCGCCCGACAAGGTGGCGATAATCAGATCGACGAGCATGGCGTTCGGCGAGCTCTGCGCCAGCACCGTCTGCGTGAGGCCCTCGGCCGGCTT
>JACPTJ010000419.1 GCA_016192835.1 Betaproteobacteria bacterium | reverse complement strand
CCGGAGAGCTGAAGCTGATCGAGGCCGCTTTCGGCCGGCTGCCGCTGGTGGGGTTCTTCTGCAACGGCGAAATATCGCATAACCGGTTGTATGGCTACACCGGCGTGCTGACGCTATTCGCATGAGGGGGGTAAATAGGGTCAGTGTAACTTTTTCTCAGCCGAACGGTTTGCCCTGCAGCATTACGCATGCGCCACGGAAAAGTTACACTGACCCTATTTACCTACCAGGCTGAGTCGAGTATCGCTGCGATCTGCGCAGCAGACTCGACAGGCCGCGGATTGAACGCAAGCCCTGGTTCGTTCAGTATGACTTGCGCAAGCGCCGGCAACTTCTCCCGGCTCACATTGACGTCCCTGAGACGGCTGGGCAGCCCGGCGTGCCGCGCCAGGGCCCGCACTGCGGCGATCGCGTCTTCCGGGGTGCGGGCTGACAGCCCGACGTTCGCTTGCCCAATCAATTCGCCGACTTCCGCCAACTCGTCGCGCGCCGCGGGCAGATTGAATTCAAGCACGTGCGGAAGCACGATCGAATTGGTCATCCCGTGCGTCAATCCCACTGCGGGTCCGAGCTTGTGGCAGATCGAGTGATGCAGCGCGGTCCTCGCGTTCGTGATCGATACGCCCGCGTAGTAGGCGCCCAGGGCGAGCGCAATGAAATCGTCGCGCTGCGCGCTGCCCATCGCGACGGCGTGCAAGCCGCGATACAGCAGCGGCAGCCCCTCGCGGGCATGAATGCGCGAAACGGGATTTTTTACTTTCGAGTACAGCGCCTCTATCGTATGCGCCACGGCGTTCATGCCGGACTCCGACATCGAACGCGCAGGCACGGACATCATCAACTCCGGGTCGTATACCAGCAGCCGCGGCGCGATGCTGGCATCGCGGAACAGGATTTTCTTACCGGTCGTCTCGGTCAGCGCAAAGGCGGGCGTGATTTCCGCGCCGGAGACGGTGGTCGGTATCGCAACGCACGGGAGCTTGGCACGCGTGGAAAGCGGATTTCTCAGGCTCCCGTCGGGCAGGCGCTCCAGCGTGAAATCGAGCAGGCGCCCGTCCTCGGCGCACGCCAGCGCAATGCCTTTCATGGTGTCGCTGGCGCTGCCGCCGCCGAATGAGATGAGGCAGTCGGCCTGCACCGCGCGCGCGCGCTGCCACCCGTCAAACGCCGACTGCAACGGCGCGTGTGAACCGACTTCGCCAAACACCGATTCATCGGACACACCGAGCGCGCGGCGCAGTTCGACCACCTCGCCCGAGCGCGCGGCCCGGGAACTGCACACGAGCATCGGTCTGCGCACGTTGAGCCGCGCCAACTCTTCCTTCAATGCTGAGCGGGCGCCCCAGCCGAACACGAGACGGTGCGCCGGACTGTTATAGGAAAAGTCCGCGTTTTCCACGTTCAATCGACCTTCGCCCCGGAAGCTTTCACGACCTTGCCCCAGCGCTCGAACTCCAGCCGAATCTGCGTGGCAAATTCTTCCGGTGTGCTGGGCGCGGAATTTTGGCCGATGCCGTTCATGCGCGCGATCACGTCAGGCGAGCCGAGCGCGCGAACGACGCCTGCATTGAGCTTTACGATCGTTGCACGCGGCGTTGCGGCGGGCGCGATGACGCCGTACCACTCGAGCACATCGTTGAACTCCGGGTAACCGGCTTGCACCGCGGTCGGCACATCCGGCAGCGCGGCGATGCGCTGGGGGCCCAGCACGGCCAGCGCACGCAGCTTGCCGGCCTTGACCTGCGGCACCGTCGACGTCGGATTGGAGAACATCATGTTGACGTTGCCTGCAAGCAGATCAAGCACCGCGGGTCCCGCGCCCTTATAAGGAACGTGCACCATGTCCGTTGCGGTCGTCAGCCTGAAAAGCTCACCCAGGAGCTGTTGCAGCGAAGCGGTCGACGCGAAGGTCAGCTTGCCGGGATTTTGTTTGGCCAGCAACGCGAGATCCTTCATCGTCTTCGCGGCTACGGAAGGATGTACAACGAGCACGGCAGCCGAAGTCATGCCTCGCGAGACAGCGGCAAAATCGCGGATCGTATCGAACCCGGGGTTGCCATACAGATGCGGGTTTATCACCAGCGCTCCCTGGTGGGCGAGCATCATCGTGTAACCATCGGGCGTAGCCCTGGCGCCCAACGCCGTGCCGATGTTGCCTTGAGCACCGGCCCGATTATCAATGATCACTTGCTGCCCCCAGATCTCCGTCAGTTTCGCGCCGACGATCCGCGCGAACGCATCCGTGCCGCCGCCCGGCGGAAACGGCACGATGAAACGGACGGGCTTGTCGGGATAACCATCCGCCGCAAGTCCCGGCGGGACAACAAACGCTATTGAAAGCAAAAGACCCGTTAACAGGCGTTTCATAATATTTTCTCCCCCAATCATTGGATTCCTCCTCCCAAGCGGCACGGGTCGCAGCACCCACCGTTTATTGCAGGTGACGCTCATTCTACCGGAAGAACTGGAGTGCATTTGCACGCCGGCGGCTTTTTCCGTGCGCCCGGCATCACGAACAGCACCGGCATTGCATCGCGAATGCAACACGCTCTTCCTCGGTGAGCTTCGCGTGCTCGTGATTGTGTTCTTCAGGCGGCGCGGGCGCAAACGCGGCCGCCGTTTCGGCGATCGGATTGTCATGCGGCAGCCCCTGCTCGCGCATGGCGGCGCGGCGCTTTTGCGTCGCTGCCGCGTCGATCGTGAGCGTATTGTCGAGGAACACCGCACCGTAATTCTCCTCGGCCGCTTGTTGCGTGACGTAACCGCACCGCACGTCGCGTTCCAGCATGGCGAGATCGCGCTCCAGCGGCGAACCGTAGCCGCCGCCACCGCCGGAACGCAGAATGTAGGCGTCGCCCGCCCGCAGCACCTGGTTCAGCGCCTTGCCGTTCGCGAAATGCTGCTCGCCGGTCTTGCCGAAGCGATGCAGCGCGACGCCGTTGCCGAATCCCGACATCCCGCCGTTGAGGCCCCACGGCTTGCACTTGACGCGGTCCATCTGCGAGCTGAAGCGGATGGGATGGCGCGCCTGCACGACCTGCTCGGTGCCCAGCCCGCCGCGAAAACGGCCTGCGCCGCCTGAATCCGGCCGCAGGCAATAGCGCTCCACCAGCAGCGGAAATTTCGCCTCCACCTGCTCCGACGGGCCGTTGTGCGTATCGCCGTCATTCATTGCAATGGTGGCGCTTTGCCCGTCGCTGTCGTGCTTGGCGCCCCATCCGCCGCCGATCAGGCCGCCCAGATAGATGTAGAAGCTGTTGTCCTTCGGGCGGCGGCCGTTGATGCGGCCGACGACGAGGTCCGCGTGGTGGCCGGCGATCACCTGGTTCGGCAGCGCGGGCGCCAGCGCTTTGAAGATCGTGTCGACGATCGTCATCGGATAGCACATCCACATGCGCATCGCCGCGGGTTTCACCGCGCTCACCACGCGGCCCGGCGGCAGCACGATGTCGAGCGCGCGAAACGCGCCGTCGTTGATCGGCAGTTCGAGCGCGGACGTCAGGCACTTGAACGCGACTTGGCAGCACGAGCGCCCGGCGGTGACGCCGGAATTGTAGAAGCCCTGCACCTGCAGCGAAACCTCGGAGAGATCGACCGTCATGCGGTCGTCCTTGACCGTTACGCGCACATGGATCGGCACGCGCTGGCCGACGTTGATGCCGTCGTCGTCCATGAAAGATTCGGCTTCATAGACGCCGTCGGGAATTTCGCGCACCCGCGCGCGGGCCAGCGCCTCGCTCTGGTCCATGATCGCCGCAATTCCGCCGAGCACCGCGGCGCGGCCATATTTGCGGATCAACTCGAGAAAGCGGCGCTCGCCGGTCTTCACCGCGGCGATCTGGGCGCGGAAATCTCCCATGGCGCGCTCCGGCAGGCGCACGTTGTTCTTGATGATCGCGATCAGCTCTTCGTTCGGCACGCCTTGGCGGTAGATTCTCACGATCGGCATCTGCAGGCCTTCGGAAAAAATATCCGTCGTGCCTTCCATCAGCGTGCCGCCGACATCCGGCCAATGCGCCATGCAGCAGGAAAATCCAACCAGCTCATCGTCGTGGAAGATCGGCACCGTGAACGTCATATGGTTCAGGTGCGAGCCGGTGATGTACGCATCATTGGTGAGAAGAATGTCGCCCGGCTCCAGATTTTCCGCGCCAAAATGCGCGAGCTTCGCTTTCACGGTGTCGCTCATGCCGCGTATGAACATCGGCAGACCGAGGCCGATCGATACCGTATTGCCCTGCGCATCGAAAATGCCGACGGTGAAATCGAGCGCCTCGTAGATGATCATGTTGTAGGCCGTGCGCATCAGATTGATCTTCATCTCTTCGGTGACGGCAACGAGCCCGTTGCGCACGATTTCCGTCACGACAGGGTTGATGCGGGCGGCGGACTGCGCCGGCGATTCGGCCACGGTATCCATCGTCAATTCCTCTCGATCTCGATGATCAGGTCGCCGAAGGCGTCGACCTCGACGTTATCTCCCGGATGCACCACCGTGGTTGAAGCATGCTCCTCGATCAGCGCCGGGCCGGCGATCCGGTTGCCCGCCTCGAGCGCGTTGCGGTGATAGGTCGGCGTGTCGACGAAGCCGGTGCCCGCGAAGTAGACCGGACGCGTGCCGCGGAACGCTCCGGGTGGCGCATGCGGCCTGCCTTTCGCGATGTGCTCGAAGGCCGGCTTGCGCATCTCGCCGACAATCGCGCTGCGCAGGCTGACGATCTCGGCCTTTTCGTGCGCCACCGAGAAGCCGTAGCGCGTCTGATGCACCGCGTCGAAGCGGCTCTTGATGCCGTCGCGGTCCTGCGTCCGGAACAGCTCCAGCGGCAGGTCGACCGTGACCGCGTGTTCCTGCCCGACATAACGCATATCGGCAGCGCGTCTCACCGAAGTGCCGGCAAGCGTGGCCTGGCCCCGCGTGACGGTTGCACGGCCGCGCGACTCCATTTCCGCGAAGAGTTCCTCCATGACCGTGAACGACGCATCGGCGAGCGGCGTAAACCAGGTGTTGACGAAGTCGCGGCGCAGGTCGGCGACCAGCATGCCGTAGGCGGAAAAATGCCCCGGGGCGCGCGGGATCACCACCGTGCCGATCTGCAGTTCGCGCGCCACCATGGCCGCATGCAGCGGTCCCGCGCCGCCATACGCGACGAGCACGAAGTCCGCGGCATCGAGGCCGCGCTCGGTGGTCACCCAGCGCACCACATGCGCCATCTTGGTGGTGGCGATGCGCAGAATGCCTTCGGCCGCCTCCACCGGATCGAGGCCGAGCGGCGCCGCAATCCGTTCGGTCAGGGCTCGCCTCGCGGCCTCGATATCGAGCTGCATTTCGCCGCCGAGAAAACGCTCGGCGCCAAGCCGGCCGAGAACGAGGTTGGCATCGGTGATCGTCGGCTCCTTGCCACCCAGCCCGTAGCACACCGGCCCGGGCTGCGCGCCGGCGCTCTCCGGCCCGACGCGCAAAGCATTGCCGACCTCGACGCGCGCGATGCTCCCGCCGCCGGTGCCCACCTCCTGGATGTCGATCATCGGCATCTGGATCGGCAGGCCGGTTGCGTAGCCTCCGATCAGCGAGCTGCCCGTCATCAAGACATCACCGTTATAGATGACGCCGGCCTTGGCGGTGGTACCGCCCATATCGAAGGCGATGGCATTGCGCATGCCGATGCTGTCGCACAGCGCCTTGGTGCCGATGACGCCCGCCGCCGGGCCGGATTCCAGCATGCGGATGCAGGAGCGCCGCGCGTCGGCGACATCGAACAGTCCGCCGGTCGACTGCACGATGAGGAAGGTGCCGCCGAAACCCGCAGCGTCGAGGTGCGTTTCCATTTCGGAGAGATAGTGGCGAACGCGCGGCCCAACATAGGCGTTGGCGGCCGCGGTCGAGGTGCGCTCGAACTCCCGGTATTCCTGGCTGAGTTCGTGGGAGGCGCTGACGAACAACTGCGGAAACTCCCGCTCGATCATCTCCTTCACGCGCTGCTCGTGCTCCGGATTCCGGTACGAGTGCAGAAACAGGATCGCGATCGACTCCACTCCCTGCGCGACGGCAGCCGCGACCACAGTGCGCACCTCGGCCTCGTCGAGCTTGATCAGCACGGCGCCCTGGGCGTCGATGCGCTCGCGGATTTCGAAGCGCAGGTCGCGATCGATCAGCGGAACATGCCGCTTGAAAAACAGGTTGTACGATTCCGGCCGGTTGACGCGGCCGATCTCGTAGATATCGCGAAAGCCCTGCGTGGTCAGCAGCGCGCAGCGCGCGCCGCTGCGCTCCAGAATCGTGTTGATCGCGACGGTGGTGCCGTGGAGAAAAAGCCGCGCCGCCTGGAAACGGGCGCTGGTCCTGACGACCCCGTTCTCGATTCCGGACACGAGGCGCGACGGCGTGGTCAGCGTCTTGCCGAGCTGCAGTTCGCCGGTCGTCTCGTTGAAAGCCGCCACGTCCGTGAACGTGCCGCCCACGTCGGCCGCGAGACGGATGGCCGCTGAATCTACCATTGCCCGCGGCTACGCCTTGTAAGCCTTCGCCTGCGCGATGATCTTCGCCCGGTCGTAGTTGTTGATTTCGTCGATCAACTCGTTGGTCATCAGCGGCTTGACGTCCTTGATGCTGTCGAGGCCGAGGAACTTTGCATCCAGCAGCAGTTCGGCCTCGTGGATGAAGCCCATCTTCGTGTTCGGATACGGCGGACGGTAAAGCGGGATACGCCGCTTCGCCGCGAACAGAATGGACTTCACCGCGTCCGCTTCGCTCGCGCCGCGCCGCGCCGTTTCCGGGAAGAGCTTGATGAAGACCCGTGCGCCCGCCTCGGGGTTGGCCAGCAGGAACTCGGAGGACTTGTTGACCGCGCGCGCAAAGCCGACTGCGAGCTTGCGGTTCGCCTTCAGGAAATCCGCGCGCGCACTGATGAACAGGCCGCCGATGAGCGGCAGATCCTTCGGGCGCGGCAGCATCCGCATCTCGATGCCGGCGGCCTCGATCTGGCCGAAGCCGGTGTCGAAATAGGCGAGCGCATCGATCACGCCGCGCTGCAGCGCGACGCCTGCCGTAACGCCCGCGCCCACCGCCAGCCATTGCACGTCCTTGTCGGGGTCGACTCCAAGATTGCGCAGCACCGCGCGGGTCACCGGATAGTCCGTGGTGCCGAGATCGGATACCCCGATTTTCCGGCCCTTGAGATCCTGATAGCTTTTCACCGGTGAACCCGGCTGCACCGCCACGTCCCACTTGTACGGGTAGGTGTATTCGTAATAATTGACGATCGGCGGCAATTCTTTCTTGGCATAAAGCGGAAGCTGAAAGCTCGGTGTGCCGACGCCAAACTCGAGATCTCCCTTGTCGAGCGCGATCATCACGTTCGAGTTGGTGCCAAGCGCGGCGGCCGAAAACGAAAAGCCTTCCTCGCGGTTGTAACCGAGGCCCTCGCCGATCAGGATATTGATGATGATCGGATTGATGGATTTGATGCCGAACCCCATCCGGATCTTGCGCAGCTCCTGCGCCCGCACCAACCCCGGCGGTGCCAGCGTAACCAGGCCCGCCGCACCGATTCCCTGCACGAATTGCCTTCGAGTAATCATGTCGTTCTCCTCATTGATGATCGTAAAAGTGTCTGACACCCATGAATAACGGCATTGGCGGACGCCCCACCCTCACCCCAACCCTCTCCCGCCCAGGCGGGAGAGGGAGTGTTCCCTCGCCCCGCTTGCGGGGAGAGGGCTAGGGTGAGGGGAAAGTTTGTCATCCACTTTCATGGTTCTCATTAAAGTTGTCCGCGATCGGTCCAGTGTATGACTGAGCGCTGCGTCCCGCGAACGATGAGATGCAGCGCGATGCCGCTGAGGCCGAGAACGAGCAGCACGGCGAACACGCCGGCGACGTCGGTCACCGCCTGCGCCTTGGTGATCACCACGCCCATGCCCTCTTGCGCGCCGAGAAACTCGGCGACGATCGTGCCGAGCAGCGCGTAGACGATCCCCATGTCGAGACCGGCGAAGATATAGGGCGCCGCCGACGGCAGCTTGACCAGCCGGTAGGTCTCGAAGCGCGAGGCCGAGAGCACCTGCATGAGTTCGATGCGCTCGAGATCGGTCGCGCGCATGCCCGCAAAGGTGTTGACCAGCATCGGGAAGAACGCCAGCAGCGCGGCCATCGCGACCTTCGAGCCGTCGCCGAAGCCAAACCAGATGACGATCAGCGGTGCGATCGCCACTTTCGGCAGGCTTTGCAGCGCGAAAGCATAGGGCATCAGCGCGGTTTCGACCGGCCGGAATTCGGCCATCAGCGAGCCGAAGAAAAGTCCGAGGCTCGCGCCGATCAGAAATCCGAGCAGCGCATTCGAGAGCGTGCTCCAAAGCGGCAGATAGAAGCCCAGCGGGCTCGCCGGCGCAACGGCGATCCCGCTCCACAACGCGATGAACACCCCTTCGGGCGCCGGCAGGATATAGGGCGGCACCTCGAGGCCAACGACCACGAGCTTCCACAGCACTAATAGCGCGAGCAAGCCGGCGATGCCGATGCCGATATTACGAATCCGCTCGCGCCGCCGGCGCGCGTGCGCGTGAACGGCTGACGCCGCAATCAGATCGAAGGCGGTGGGCTCGTGCGGGATATCGGTCACGGCGCGTCTCCGCCTTCGAGCAGACCGCGGATTTCACGGGCCAGCGCAATGTGTTCGGGATGACCGAAGGTCTCGGCCGGCAGACGCGGCCGCGGCAGCTTCACCGCGAGATCACGAATGATGCGGCCCGGACGCGGCGACATCACCACCACGCGGTCGCCCAGAAACACCGCTTCGTCGATCGAGTGCGTGATCAGAACGACGGTCTTGCGGCTGGCCAGCCAGATGCGCTGCAGCTCGGCATTCATTTTTTCACGCGTAAGAGCGTCGAGCGATCCGAACGGCTCGTCCAGCAGCAGGAGCTTGGGATCGCACGCCAGCGCCCGCACGATCGCGGCTCGCTGCTGCATGCCGCCGGAGAGCTCATAGGGAAACTTGTTCTCGAAACCCTGCAATCCGGCGATGCGGATGAGTTCGCGGATCGCCGTCTCGCGACTGACCAGCGTGCGGCCGCCGACCCGTACCGGCAACGTCACGTTTTGCCAGATCGTGAACCACGGCAGCAGTGTGGCCTGCTGGAATACGACGCCGACTTCGGACGAAGGGCCGTCGATCGGCCGCCCGGCCAGCGAAAAATGTCCGGCATCGGCCCGGTCGAGGCCAGCGAGCAGGCGCAACAGCGTGCTCTTGCCGCAACCCGAGGGGCCGACCAGGCACACGAATTCGCCGTCCGCGACGGCAAGATTTACCTGATCGAGCGCGAGCACCGGCTCACCTGATACCGTCGGATAGATCTTGACGATGCCGGTGGCATGAATCAGCGCCGTGCGGCGCGCATCCGGCTCCGTTGCCGCGGCGGAGGCATCGGTGTCCGGCAAGATCATCGCTAGGCTCATCGCGCCCTATGTTAACGGATAGCACAGCATCTGTCAGGGCCGATCCGGTCGGTTGACATCAATTACTCCATGGCAATATAGTGCTTCGCCACCCATCCCGACCGCTTCCCTGCAAGCAAAACTAGCAGCGTGATGCAAAACCCTTGCAACCGTTCGTGTTGAGCGTAGCGGAGCGACGTCGAAACATGAACGTTCCAATTAATTCAATTCGTTACTGCACTTCGACTCCGCGCCTTTGGCGCTACGCTCAGTGCGAACGGGGTTTTGCATTAACTTGCTAGAGGTGTTAGATAATCAGGGTGGCTCATCGGGAGGGCTCATGAAGGCGGGTGCGTTTGCTTACGCCAGAGCGTCGTCGCTGGCCGAGGTCTTTGATCTGTTCGAACGATACGGCGGTGAAGCCAAAATCCTCGCTGGCGGACAGAGCCTGATCGCGGCGCTTAACATGCGCCTCGCGACACCGGCACTGCTGATCGACATCAATGGCCTGCCCGATCTTGCCGGGGTTGTCGTGAGCGGTGAGTCGGTACGGATCGGCGCGCTGACGCGCCACCGCAGCGTGGAGCGGTCCGCCGAAATCGCGCGGCATTTGCCGCTGATCCATCAGGCGATGCCCCATGTGGCGCACGCGGCGATTCGCAACCGCGGCACATTCGGCGGCAGCATCGCCTACGCCGATCCCGCCGCGGAGCTGCCGGCATGCAGCGTTGCTCTCGATGCCACGTTTCGGATCGCCGGCAAAAGCGGCGAGCGCCGCGTTCGCGCACGGCAGTTTTTCAAGGGGCTCTACGAAACGGACATGCGGGCCGGCGAAGTGCTGCTCGGCGGCGAGTTCCGGGCGCTCCAGCCGGGCTATCGTTCCGCGTTTCTGGAATTGACGCGCCGGCACGGCGATTACGCGATCGCCGGTGTGGCCGCGCACGGAAAATTCAAGGGCGGCCGCTTTGCGGACGTCCGCCTCGCCTTCTTCGGCATCGGTGCGATGCCGGTGCTCGCGGTGAGCGCAGGTGAGGCGCTCGAGGGCAACCGCTATGCGCCGGACACCGTGGCGGCGGTGCAGTCCGCGGTAAGCGCGGACCTGCAAGCAGGCGCAAGCGGCGACCTCTATCACGGCGCAGCGACCAAGCTGCACCTGGCGCGCGTGCTGGCGGGCCGGGCCGTTCACGCATTAACGGGGGCATGATCGCTGATGACAACCGCCCGGGACAGCTTCGACATCACCGTAACGGTCAACGGCGTGCCGGTTTCGCGGCGCGTCGAGGCGCGGCAGCATCTGACCGATTTTCTGCGCGAGGAACTGGGATTGACCGGATCCCATCTCGGCTGCGAGCACGGGGTGTGCGGCGCGTGCACGGTCAGGGTCAACGGCGAGATCGTGCGCGGCTGCCTGATGCTCGCGCTGCAAGCCGACGGCGCCCGAGTCGAAACCATTGAAGGTCTGTCGCAAAGCGGCGCCATTGCGGACTTGCAGCGCGCGTTTCACGAACGCAACGCGCTGCAGTGCGGCTTCTGCACCCCGGGCATGCTGATCGCGGCAGCGGACCTGCTGGAGTCGAGGCCCGGTGCAACGCGCGAAGAGATCCGCACGCACCTCGCGGGCAATTACTGCCGCTGCACCGGCTACCACGCGATCGTCGATGCGGTGGAGGCGGCGGGTCGCGAACGCGTGAGGCGGCAGGCATGACGATCAAGACGGGGATTGCGCCCGAGGCGCCGCGTACCGGTTACATCGGCGCGGGAGTGCCGCGTCCCGAGGCGCGCCGCCTGCTGCAGGGCCGGGGCCGCTATGTCGACGACATCCGCCTGCCGCGAATGGCGCATGTCGCTTTCGTGCGCAGTCCGTACGCCCACGCCAGGATCGTCGAGATCGACGTTTCCGCAGCGGTCGCCAGCCCCGGGGTGATACGCGTGGTGAGCGGCCCGGAGGTGGCGAGCCTGTGCAGCCCGTGGGTGGGCGTGCTGACCAACCGCAAGGGCCTGAAGTCCGCGCCTCAGCACCCGCTCGCGATCGATCGCGCGTGCTGGCAGGGAGAAGCCGTGGCGGCGGTTGCGGCTGAGACCCGCGTGCAGGCCGAAAACGCGGCGCAGTTGATCGATGTCGAATGGCAGGAGCTCGCCGCGCTGACCGATGCCGAGACCGCGCTCGATCCGCAGACACCGGTCCTTCATCCCGAGCTCGGCGACAACCTCGCGTTCCAGTGCGAGGTCGATACCGGCGACATCGAAAAGGTGTTCGCCACGGCGCACAAAATCGTGGAGGCGATTTTTCATACGGGCCGCCACACGCCGGTCACGCTCGAACCGCGCTCGATACTTGCCGATTTCAATCCGGCGGAGCGGCAGCTCACCGTGTACCAGGCAACCCAGGTTCCGCACATGCTGCAATGGATCCTGGCGAAGCACTTCGCTCTGCCCGAGGTCAGCGTGCGCGTGATCGCGCCCGATGTCGGCGGCAGTTTCGGCGCGAAGATTCATGTCTACGGCGACGAAATGACCGCGGTGGCGCTGAGCATCATGCTCGGGCGCCCCGTCAAGTTCGTCGCCGACCGCCTGGAATCGTTCGTGACCGACGTTCATGCGCGCGGCCATCGCGTCACCGCGCGCATGGCGGTGTCGGAAGCCGGCGACATCCTCGGCATCGATTTCGACGACCTGTACGGCATCGGCCCGTATTCCGGCTACCCGCGCGGCAGCGCGAGCGAGGCCCAGCACGTGATCAATCTGGTCGGCGGCCCGTACAAAAACCGCGTCTATCGCGGCCGCTCGCGCGCGGTGTTCCAGAACAAGAACATGTACGGCCAGTATCGCGGCGTCGGGCATCCGATCGCGTGCGCCGTTACCGAAGGCCTGGTCGATCTCGCCGCAGAAGCGGTCGGAATGGACCCCGCCGAGTTCCGCCGCCGTAACTATATCCCCGCCGACGCTTATCCTTACAAGCTGGCGGCCGGGCCGGTGTTCGAAAAACTCTCGCAGCACGAAGCGCACGACAAATTGCTCGAGCTCATGGACTATGCGGCGCTGCGCGCGGAACAGGCGGCGCTAAGGCAGCGCGGCATCTACCGCGGGATCGGGCTGGCGGCGGTGGTCAAGATGACCAACCCGTCGTCGGCCACCTACGGCCAGGGCGGTGTTTCGATCGCCGCGCAGGACGGCTGTACCATCAAGCTCACCGCGACCGGCGGTATCACCTGCGCTGCCAGCATCAATGAGTTCGGGCAGGGCGCGGCGACGATCGTGGCGCAGATCGCCGCCACCGCGCTCGGCGTTGCGCTGGACCGCGTCAAGGTGGTAACCGGCGATACCGACGCCACGCCCTACGGCGGCGGCAACTGGGGCTCGCGCGGCACCGGCATCGGCGGCGAGGCGGTGCTGCGGGCCGGCACCGCGCTGCGCCAGCACATCCTCGCTTTCGTGGCGCGGCTGACCGAAACCGAGCCCTCGCTGCTCGACATCCGCGACGGCACAGTGGTGGATGCCGCAACCGGCGCCGCGCGCATGACGCTGGAGGAAGTGGCCCGCACGGTCTATTTCCGGAGCGACAAAGTACCCGCGGACTTTTCACCGGAGCTGGTGGTCACCCGCCATTTCACGCAGAAGAGCTACGACGGCATCTGCACCAACGGCATCCAGGCCTGCTATCTCGAGGTCGACGTCGAGACCGGTTTCGTCAAGCTGCTCAGGCACTGGGTGGTGCACGATTGCGGCACCATGGTCAACCCTCTGCTGGTTGATGAACAGATCCGCGGCGCCTTGGTGCAGGGCTTGGGCGCGGCACTCTTCGAAGAGTGCCTGTACAGCCCGGAAGGGCAGCTTACGAACGGCAGCCTGATCGACTATCTGGTACCGATGGCGCGCGAAATGCCGGACATCGAGATCGGCCACTGTTGCACGCCGACCGCGACCTCGGAGCTGGGCGCAAAGGGAACCGGCGAGGCTGGCACGGCGGGCGCGCCCGCGGCGGTGATGAACGCGATCAACGACGCGTTGCGGCCGTTCGGCGCGCGCGTCACGGCGCAGCCGTTCACGCCCGAGCGCATTTTGCGCGCGCTGGGGAAAATACCGGACGGCGCTTTTCCGGCAGACGCTACGCCTGCGCGATGAAAACGTGACGGAGATTGCGTCTTGCGCCGCGGCCTGAGAGCCGGGCTATCGCGGCGCTACTCGGCTTTCATGCCGATGGACTTGATCACTTTGGCGTTCTTTTCGAGCATACCGCGCATGAACGCCGCGAATTGTTCCGGCGTGTTGGTCTGCGGTTCCATGCCGAGCTTCTTGGTGAGCGTTTCCTTCATTTCAGCGGTGTTGATCGTCTTGCCGAGCTCGGCGTTGAGCCGCGCGACAATGTCTTTCGGCAGGCCCGCCGGTGCGACCACTCCAGTCCAGTTGGCGTAATCGTACCCGGGCAATCCCGACTCGTCGAGCGTCGGCAAGGACGGCAGCGTGGATAACCGCTTTGCGCTGGTCACCGCCAGCAATCTGATCCTGCCGGCCTCGAGGAGGGGAAGCAGTGACGGGACGCTGGAAATATACATGTCGATCTGACCGGACGCGAGCGCGACGACAGCGTCCCCACCTCCCTTGTATGGCACCGCGAGGATGTTCACTTTGGCCATCGATTTGAGAAGCTCGGTCATGATATGCGGCGGGCTGCCCATGCCGACCGTCGCGTAACGCAGTTCGTGTTTCGCTGATTTTGCAATCGCAATCAGCTCCTTCACGTTGCGCGCCGGCACCGACGGATGAACCACGAGCACGAACGGCGAGATCGCCAGCAGCGACACCGGCGCCAGATCCCGCTCCAGGTCATACGACATCTTGGCGCGCAACGCCGGCAGAATCGCGGAACTGCCCCCTATGATGAGCAAGGTGTAGCCGTCCGGGGGCGATTTGGCAACCCGCTCGTTTGCGATCATCCCGCTTGCGCCGGGGCGGTTTTCGACGATCATCTGCTGGCCCAGGGATTCAGTCATTTTCTGCGCAACCAGCCGCGCCAGGACGTCACTGATGCCGCCCGTGGAGAATCCGACAACCAGGCGTATCGGCTTAACGGGATAACTTTGCGCCAACGAGTCAAAAACCGCCAGGTTGATGCATGCAACGATTCCTGCAAACAACCGGAATATTTTTCGTTTTGACGCACACATGATGTCACCTCCACTTATTAAGACTATTTTGGTCGCATCCACAACTTTGGATGATAACTCTACTTGACAGCATCTGCCGCGGTACTTACGCTCTTTTTTTGCCGTGGCGAGTTGATGGTTCTCGCGCCGGTTCATAATCAACTGGGAAGGGGCGGCACGATGTCGACTGTAGAGTTCAACGATCTCAGGGAATACCTGGAACTGGTCAAGCGGGTGGACCGCTGCCAGGAATACGAAGGCGCCGACTGGGATCTGGAAATCGGCGCCATCACCGAGCTGCAGTGCATGGTCCCCGATAATCCGCTGCTGATGTTCGACAGGGTCAAAGGCTACGCTCCCGGCTACCGGGTGATCTCCAACGTCGTCAACACGCCGCGCCGCGTGGCTCTGGCGCTCGGACTGCCGCACGAAGCGAGCAAGATCGAAATGGTCAGGGCTCTGCGCCGGAAGCTCAGCGCGATTACCGCGCCGGTTGCGCCGGTCGAAGTCAGCACCGGACCGGTGATGGAAAACGTTCTCACCGGCAAGGACGTCGACATCTTCAAGTTCCCCGTTCCGAAATGG
>JACPTJ010000418.1 GCA_016192835.1 Betaproteobacteria bacterium | reverse complement strand
GACGGTACAGATCGCAACCGGCACGCCCGCAAACCCGTGCATACTCGCACCCGATCACGTGGTGTGATGTGGCGGGGCGATGACGGTCCGGGGTTGAATAGCATCGCGATGGCCCCATGGTTCTACCGGTATAATTACTGGTTAAAGCGGACACGATGTGCCGCTTTAACTCGTCGCGTTGGAGCGGACATTTTGTGCCGCTCAACGCGACTTGACACAGCGCGCTGCAATGGACGGAACAATCGCCGTTCAATGCGCTGTTCACTCAACGATCGGGCCCACGCATGGAGCAATTTCACGGCACTACCATTATTTCGGCGCGTCGCGGCAAGCGCGTCGCGCTCGGCGGCGGCGTTCACGCTGTTCGAGCGCTTCGAGGCCAAGCTCGAGAAGCACCAGGGCAACCTGCTGCGCTCGGCGGTCGAGCTCGCCAAGGACTGGCGCACCGACCGCATCCTGCGCCGGCTCGAAGCGATGCTGGTGGTGTGCGACAGCCAGAGCTCGCTGATCATCTCCGGCAACGGCGACGTGCTCGAACCGGAACAGGGATTGGTTGCGATCGGCAGCGGCGGACCGTATGCGCAGGCCGCGGCGCGCGCGCTGCTCGAGCATACCGCGATGCCGCCGGAGGAAATCGTCAAGCATGCGCTGACCATCGCGGGGGACCTGTGCATCTATACCAATCAGCAGCATGTGATCGAGATACTTGAATGAGCCAAATGACCCCCCAGGAAATCGTCCACGAACTGGACAAGCACATCATCGGGCAGGATGCCGCGAAACGCGCGGTCGCGATCGCGCTGCGTAACCGCTGGCGCCGGCAGCAGGTGGCGGAGCCGTTGCGCCAGGAAATCACGCCGAAAAATATCCTGATGATCGGGCCGACCGGGGTGGGCAAGACCGAAATCGCGCGGCGGCTCGCGCGGCTCGCCGATGCGCCGTTCATCAAGGTTGAGGCTACCAAGTTCACCGAAATCGGCTACGTCGGACGCGATGTCGACACCATCGTCCGCGACCTGGTCGAAACGGCGATCAAGCAGACGCGCGAGCAGGCAACGCGCAAGGTGCGGCACCAAGCCGAGGATCAGGCCGAGGAACGTATTCTCGACGTGTTGCTGCCGCCGGCACGCGATGGCCTTGCCCCGGCGGCCGAAAGCGACAACACGACGCGGCAGAAATTCCGCAAGAAGCTGCGCGAAGGCGAGCTCGACGACAAGGAAATCGAAATCGAGGTTGCCACGCCGCAGGCGCACATGGAGATCTTCGCCCCGCCCGGCATGGAGGACCTGACTTCCCAGATCCAGGGCATGTTCCAGAACCTCGGCGGCTCGCGGCGCAGGACGCGCAAGCTCAGGATCCGCGAAGCGATGAAGCTGCTGACCGAGGAAGAGGCGGCGAAGCTCGTCAACGACGATGACCTCAAGTCGCGCGCGGTTGCGAGCGTCGAGCAGAATGGCATCGTTTTTCTCGACGAGATCGACAAGATTACCAGCCGCAGCGAGGGCTCGGGCCCCGACGTATCGCGCCAGGGCGTGCAGCGCGACCTGCTGCCGCTGGTCGAGGGCACGACGGTTTCGACCAAGTACGGCATGATCAAGACCGACCACATCCTGTTCATCGCGAGCGGCGCGTTCCATCTCGCCAAGCCGTCCGACCTGATTCCGGAATTACAGGGCCGCTTTCCGATCCGCGTTGAACTATCGAGCCTCAACGTCGCCGATTTCGAGCAGATACTCACCAACACGGACGCCTGCCTGACGCGCCAGTATGCCTCGTTGCTCGAGACGGAGGGCGTGAAGATCGATTTTCAGCCGAGTGCGATCAAGCGGCTTGCCGAAATCGCGTGGCAGGTCAACGAAAAGACTGAAAACATCGGCGCGCGGCGCCTCTACACCGTGATGGAGAAACTGCTCGAGGAAGTATCGTTCAATGCCGCCCGGCACTCGGGAACGACGATCGCCATCGATGCCGCATACGTTGACGCCAAACTCAAGGAGCTCGCGCAGAGCGAGGACCTGGCGCGCTACGTGCTCTAGCAATGGTGGCACCACGGCACGGTTTTCTGTTGGCCTTGGCCGGATCCCTGGCCGTTCATGCGGCGGTCCTGAATTGGGCTGGAGTGGAATTTGCGCCACGGCCTGAGCCGGCGCCGGCAACCGTGATCAGAATCTCGCTGGCCGCCGTGCAAAACGAACCGGTCGTCGCAGAAAAGCCGGTGACCCGGAAGCCAAAATTACCACCGGTGCCGCGACCCGAGCGCGTTCTTCCGCAGGCAACGCCACGCGAGGAACTTGTTCCCGAACCTATTGGGAACCAACTCTTCATCGCGCAAAGCGCAGCGGGGAATCAAGCGCCGCGCGTTCCTGCTCCAGCGCCGGAGGCGCCGATTCAATTGGCCACTGTGCCCAAGGCGCGCGCGAGTGAACCGGATTATATTGCGCGCTATTTGCACAATCCGCCGCCACCGTATCCCTGGCAGGCACGGCGCATGGGGATCGAGGGGCGCGTGGTGCTGCAAGTGGAAATTCTGCAAAACGGCAACACCGGACGCATCGAAATCCGGCAGTCGAGCGGGCACGAACTGCTCGATCAAGCTGCGATCACGGCGGTCGGCGGCTGGCGCTTCGACCCGGCGCGAATCGCCGGAGCGCCGATTACCGCGTGGGCCGACGTGCCGATCAGTTTCAGGCTGACCGAGCCCTGATTTTATCTCACGAGCACCATCGTCTTGATGCCAAGCGCCTGGCTGATGCGGTCCGCCGCGGTGCGAGCTTCGGCCTGATTTGCGTAAGGCCCGGCGTGCACGCGGAACAAGCCATCCTTCGGATAGACGTGCAGCGCCGGCGCCAGCCAATCGACCTGCGCGCGCAGCCGCGCCAGATAGTTGTCGGCATTGTCCCGCGAGCCGAAGGCGCCGAGCTGCAGGAACATGCCTTTCCGCTCGGCGGTGACGGCAACTACCGGCATGGCGATGGGTGCTGCCGGCGCCGCCGCCGAGGCCACTGCGTCCACGACCGGTGCGGCAGCGGGCGCCGGCGACGCAGCAACTGTCGGCGTGATCGGCGTGCCGGCGTCCGGCAGGATCGTTTCCACTTCGACCAGCGCCCTGCCGCCGCCCAGCAGTCCGAGCTTGTAGGCCGCGGTATACGACAAGTCGATCAGCCGGTCGGAGTGAAACGGCCCGCGGTCGTTGATGCGAACCACGACCGATTTATTGGTGGCGAGATTGGTGATGCGCGCGAAGCTGGGAATCGGCAATGTCGTGTGTGCCGCGGTCATCTGGTACATGTCGTAGATTTCGCCCGACGAAGTCTTCTGCCCATGATAACGGCGGCCATACCAGGTGGCGGTGCCGCGTGCCCTGTACGGCGCAAGCCGGGTCATCGGGGTGTAGTTTTGTCCCATCACGTTATAGGGCCGCATCGCGCCGCGATGCAATGGCTCGCGCTTCGGCACCGCATCGGGTATCTGCTCGAGATTGGGCGGCGGGTTGTCGCCCGGGCCGTCGTTGAGATAGTAGCCGCCGCCGCGCGGCGTGGCGGGCCTGGACGGGGCAGTGGCCGCGTCCGGAGCACGCGCGACCGGCGCGGGGGATTCGCGCTTTGCGGTGGTGCCGCAGCCGGCAAGCGCAATCGCAATCGCAAGCAACACTGCGATTGCGCGGAGAGGCGAATCACGAATCACGATTGCACCAGTTTCTTGTGCGTCTGGATGCTCATCAGAACCCCTAACCCGAGACAAATGGTAACGAGAGAAGTTCCGCCATAGCTGATCAGCGGCAGCGGCACGCCCACCACCGGCAGGATCCCGCTCACCATGCCCATGTTGACGAACGCATAGGTGAAGAACGTGAGCGTGATCGCGCCGGCCAGGAGTCGCGTAAAAAGGGTCGGCGCGTTGCCGGTGATCATCAGGCCGCGCGCGGTCACCACCAGAAACAGGGCGAGCAGCAACGTGTTCCCCAGCAGGCCGAATTCCTCGGAATAGACCGCGAAAATGAAGTCGGTGGTGCGCTCGGGAATGAAGTCGAGATGGGTCTGGGTGCCCTGCAGCCAGCCCTTGCCCATCACGCCGCCGGAACCGACTGCGATCGTCGACTGGATGGTGTGGTAGCCGGAGCCGAGCGGGTCCTGCATCGGGTCGAACAGCGTGAGAATGCGCTGGCGCTGATAATCGTGCAGCAGGGGCCAGGCAAAGGGAATCGCGGAAAGGCCCGCGGCGGCGAGCCCGATGATGATGCGCCAGGACAGGCCGGCAAGAAACAGCGTGTAGCAGCCCGCGGCAAAAACCAGCAGCGCGGTGCCGAGATCGGGCTGGCGCGCGATGAACGCGACCGGAACGACCAGCAGTACGGCGGCGATCAAGTAATTCTTCGCGCGCAGCGTCGCCTCGTAACGGTCGAAGTACCACGCCAGCATCAGCGGCACCGCGATTTTCATGAGTTCGGAGGGCTGGATGCGGGTCACCCCGACGTGCAGCCAGCGCCGCGCGCCATGGACGACGTCGCCAAACAGCGCAACGCTCACCAACAGCAGCACGCCGAGCACGTAAAGCGGCACCGCAACCCGCATCAGGTAATGCGGCGGGATATTGGCTAACGCATACATCGCGCCGAGCGCGACCAGCATGTTGACCGCCTGCGTGGTGACGCGCACCGGGTTCTGATTCGAGCCGCTGAAGATTACGATCAGTCCGAGCGCGAGCAGCAGCAGAACCGCGCCGAGCAGCGGCGCGTCGACGTGGGCCGTCAGGAAACGCGCAGCACGCCTAATCAGCGGTGTCATCGTCATCGTCCTTGCCGGGCTTGGGCGCGGAGAGCTGTTTGCCGAGCAGATAGTAATCGAGCACCTGGCGCGCGATCGGCGCCGCGGCGCGTGCGCCGAAACCGGCGTTCTCGACGATCACCGCCAGCGCGATCTTCGGGGTGTCGGCGGGCGCGTAGGCGATGAACAGCGCGTGATCCCGGTGACGCTCGGCGACGCGGCTCTCGACGTATCTTTCGCCCTGCTTCAGCGCGATGACCTGCGCAGTGCCCGTTTTTCCGGCGCTCATGTACGGAGCACCGGCAAACGCGCGTGCGCCGGTGCCTTCCCGGTTGACGCCGATCAGCGCCTGCCGGACCGTCCGCAGGTGTTCGGGCTTGATCTCGAGCGTGCGCGGCGGTGGCGAATCGGCCGCGGTGCGGCTGCGCGTGGTGATGTTCTCGATGTAATCGACGATGTGCGGGCGATAGAGCTGGCCGCTGGCAAGCGTGGCCATCGCCTGCGCGAGCTGCAGCGGCGTGTAGGCGTTGTAGCCCTGCCCGATGCCGACGCTGATCGTTTCGCCCGCGTACCATTTCTGCCTGAATCTCCGCATTTTCCACTCCTGCGAAGGCAGGATGCCGGCCGCTTCGCCATTGATGTCGATGCCGGCGCGGCTGCCGAAACCGAACAGGCGCATGAAGCGGGAGATGTTGTCGATGCCGAGATCGTTGGCCAGCATGTAATAGTAGGTGTCGCATGAGGCCACAAGTGATTTGTACATGTCGACCAGACCGTGGCCGCCGACCTTGCTGTCGCGGAAAAAGTGACCGCCGAAGTTGAAGCCCCCGGGATCCGAGATCACCTGTTCGGGCCGGCGCTTGCCGTAGGCGAGCGCTGCGAGCGCCATGTAGGGCTTGAAAGTCGAGCCGGGCGGATAGGTACCGGCGAGCGCGCGGTTAACCATCGGCCGGTCGGGCGATTCGTTGAGCTCCTTCCAGTTCAGCGGATCGATGCCTTCGACGAACAGATTAGGGTCGAAGCCGGGCTTGGAGACGAACGCCAGCACGCCGCCGTTTGCAGGGTCGATCGCGACGAGCGCGCCGCGCCGGTTGCCAAACGCGCGGTCGACGACTTCCTGCAGAGCGGCGTCGAGCTTGAGCACCAGGTTGTTGCCGGACACCGGCGCCGAGCGCGACAGTGTGCGCACCGCGCGGCCGCCCGAATCGACTTCCACCTGTTCGACACCGGTTGTGCCATGCAGGTGGGTCTCGTAGCGTTGCTCGAGCCCGGTCTTGCCGATGTAATCGGTACCGCGGTAGTTGGCATAGAGCTCGTCGGCTTCGAGCTGTTCGACCTCGCGCTTGTTGATGCGCCCGATATGGCCGACCACGTGCGAGAACAGCTCGCCCTGCGGATACTGGCGGAACAGGCGCGCATTGATCTCGACGCCGGCGAAACGGTAGTGGTTGGCGGCAAAGCGCGCAATCTCCTCATCGGAGAGCCGGGTGCGGATCGGCAGACTGTCGAAGCTCTTGCTTTCCTCGGTGAGCTTCTTGAACCGGCGCCGGTCCTTGGG
>JACPTJ010000417.1 GCA_016192835.1 Betaproteobacteria bacterium | reverse complement strand
TGGCATTCTCGAGTTTGACGCTTTGGCCGCCGACGCGCACCACTCCCGAGATCATCTGGAATTTCTGGTCGAGCTTGAGCTCGTAGGCCTGCGGCTTGCCGCCCACCGTGAGCTGCCATTGCCACGCGCCGGCAACCTGCGCCGGCACGATCCAGAAATAAACCGAGCTGGTGCCGGGGGCGCTGCCGTATTTCTCCTTGACGTCCATCTCGACGTGGGCGTCGGGCTTCCAGTCGTCCATGGAGAAATCGTGCGACACCAGCCGCGTGCCCGGCTTCAGCTGGAGCAGTTTGGGCCGCAGGTCGAGATTGACGCTCGGCAGCAGATACATGGTGATGACGGTGGCGTCGCTCAAGTCGGTGTCGAACAGATCGCGCTGATGAAACGCGACGCGCTCGCTCACGCCTGCCTTGGCCGCGTTTTCGATGCTCTCCTTGATGCGCACGGGGTTGAGATCGACGCCAAAACCGCGCGCGCCGCGTTTTTTCGCCGCAGTCACCACGATGCGGCCATCGCCCGAGCCGAGGTCGATCAGGTAATCGTGCGGGCCGACCCTGGCCATCTCGAGCATGCGCTCGACCACTTCCTGCGGCGTCGGCACGTACGGCACGCTCGATTCCGCGGCACCCGCGGCAATCGTCACGCCCAGCACCATGGCGGCGCCCAGCATGGCGCGGCCCCAGCACCGGTGCGGCAATCTGAATCTGAACATAAACACTCCCTACTTAGTATTACGAAACCGGATGACAGACCGGTTTCGCTCGACGCTCCCCTCGCCCCCTCCGGGGGAGAGGGGCATGGGGGAGAGGGCCGAGCGATGTAACGCAGTTACGTAAAGCTCGATAGTCCTGACCCCTCGGCGCAACGCGCGCTTGCGTGCCTTGCAGCAAGCCCGCGCTCGCCTCGCAGTCTGATCTCTGGTACATTTGCGCGCTGACCGACAGGCACAAACGCGCGTCATTATACCCGACTGCCCCCACCGCATGCTGCTGCAGGCCATCATTTTCATCACCGGCGCCGCGATCCTCGCGCTGGAGCTGCTCGCTTCGCGCATCATGACGCCCTACTTCGGCGTGAGCCTCTACATCTGGAGCGGCATCCTCTCGATCACGCTGGTGTCGCTCGCCCTCGGCTACTGGGCAGGCGGCAGGCTCGCCAGCGGCAGGAAAGGCCGCGCGCCGCAACCCGAGAAGCTTGCCTTCCTGTTTACGCTGATGCCGGCGCTCGCCGCGCTCGCCATAGTCGCCGCGTGCCTCGCTTATCCATACCTGTTCTACCGGCTGGCGCGGCTCGATCTCGTGTTCGGGGCTTTCGGCGCCTGCCTGATTCTGTTGTGCGTGCCGCTGTTCGCGACTTCAGCGATGAATCCGCTGCTGGTTGCGATCCGGTTGCGCCAGACCGCGCGCGGCGAGCTTGCCGATGCCGGCGCGGGCCGGGTATTTTTCGTGAGCACCATCGGCTCGGTCGCCGGCGTGCTGGTGACCGCGTTCGGCCTGATCCCGTACGTGAGCAATTTTGTCTCGGCCCTGCTGGTCGCGGCGAGCCTCGCCGTGCTGCCGCTCATCCTGCTGTCCGGCACCACCATCAAGGTCTCCGGCCGCAAGCCGCTTGCCGCGACCGCTGCCATTGCGCTGGCGGCAGCCCTCGGACTGCTCGCGGGAGCCGACGCTTATATCGGCCGCATGTGGCCGGCAAGCTACAACGGGGTGAACTGGCAGCGCGAGGTGAGCTACCGCTCGCTGTTCGGCACCATCAAGGTACTGAAAAGCGAGCCGCTCGAAAACGGACAGTTCCTGCGCATCTATTTTCAGGACGGCCTGATTCAGAACATGGTCGACGGGGAGAACCGGTCGACGTCGCTTTATACCTACGCGCTCGAAGCACTGTCCTTTGCCTACCGGCCCGCGCTGCGCTCGGCACTGGTGCTCGGCCTGGGCGCCGGCATGGTGCCGATGCGGCTTGCCGGCCGCGGCATCGAGGTCACTGCCGTCGATATCGACCCGGCTTCGCTGCGCGCGGCAACCGAGGTGTTCGGTTTCGATCGCAGCAGGATACGCACGCATCAAACCGACGCGCGCACGTTCCTGCGCTCGTGCAATGCCGGCTACCCGGTGGTGATCGTCGACCTGTTCCACGGCGACGGCGTGCCGGAATATCTGGTTACGCGGGACTTCTTTCACGACCTGAAACGCTGCCTCGGACCCGGCGGCATCGCGGTGTTCAATACCTTCGCCGATCTCGATTCTCCGCGCGTCTACGCGCATTTCCTGACCACACTGCGCGCCGAATTCCCGTTTATCGTGATTTATCGCCCCGATTATGGCCCGGCGGCGCGGCATCTCAACAGCTTTGTCGTCGCCAGCGCGAAACCGCTGCCAACGCCCACTGGCGTCGAAATGCAGCACGTTCCGTCACGCCATTCCGACACGCTGCAGGCCATGCTGCGTGCCCCGCGTCCGCTCGACCAGCAGCTGCTCGAATACGGACGCGTGATCACCGATTCCCGCAATACAGTGACTGACGATCTGGCGGAAAGCCAGTTGGTTCATCGCCGCGGCGTGCTGCAGTCGCTGCCCGCCGCGTTCCTGCTCAACTGATCCGTCTCAGGCGTTTCCGGGGGACTCGTTACCCGGACCACCGGTTTCGCCCCCGACCCCGGGCTGCGCCGGTTGCTCACCGGACTCAAGCTGCTTTTTTTCCAGTTTGCGCAGCCGTTTTTCTTCCTGCTTTTTCTTTTTCGCTATGTCTTTCTGGCGTTTTTCATATTGATAGTTGGGTTTTGCCAATTTGTCGTCCTCTTGGAAAGTATTCCGGATTAGTTGATATTCACCGCACCTGCCGCGGTGCGCACCGCCGTCCAGCGCGCGGGCGCCTTGGCGCCGGGCTTTTCGACCACGCCTTCCATCGCGCCGTCCTTGACGCGGCCGGTAAAGCGCGCCACACCCTTGCCCTCCGGCAGTGCAAAGCTGAACTCGCTGCCGCGCAACTTGAGCTGCTGCGCACGCAACGGCTTGCCGCCCGCGGCAACGCTGCCCTCGACGACCTGAAAGCGCTGCTTGAGGTTAAGTTCGTAGGTTTCGCCGCCGGCGACTTTGACCTCCCATTTTCCGGCGACCCTCGCCGGCACGTGCCACAGGTAAATCGTCGCCTGCGGCACGCCGTTGACCTTCTCCTTCTCCGGCACGTCGAAGCTGATCTGGTCATCCGGCTCCCATTCACCGAGATGATAGTCGTGCGATACCACGCGCGCGCCGGGTTTGAGCTCATTGAAGATCTTGGGGCGCAGGCTGAGCATCATGGGCGGCAGCAGGTAGAGCGTGAGCACCGAAGCCCGGCTCAGATCGGCCTTGTATACGTCCTGCTCCAGGAAACGCACGCGGTCGGCCACGCCCAGCTTCTTCGCGCTGTCGTTGCTCAACTTGACGAGCTCGGGATCGATGTCGACTCCCATGCCAGCCGCCTTGAACTGTTTCGCCGCGGTGAGCACGATGACGCCGTCGCCCGAGCCGAGGTCGATGACGAAATCGCTTTCCCCGACACCGGCCATGCGCAGCATCTGATCGACCACCACCTGCGGCGTCGGCACATACGGACCCCCGAACTTGAAATCATCGGCGGCGTGCGCGGCACAGCCCAG
>JACPTJ010000416.1 GCA_016192835.1 Betaproteobacteria bacterium | reverse complement strand
GCCGGCGGCAGCATGTGTCCCTGTTGCGTATCGAGTTTGAGGGGAGAGATTTTTTCCTTGAGCGCGCACGAAGCGAGCAGGGCAACGCAGAGCAACAATAAGAGCCTGGAAATCACGAATGAGCTTACGTATTTGTCAGAGGCCGTATTATCGCTGACTTCACATCAACCTCCCCGTGCCCCAGTGATGCCAACCGGCCCCAAAGATCAACCCGAGAACCATCGTCAGCAATCCTCCAATGATAAACAGGATGAATAGTGCCGGAATGGCGGCAACAGCCCATTTGACCATCAGGATCACCATGGATAAGAAAGGAATCTTGATGTCGGTCACAACCACTTCGCGTTTATCGTCGGCCATCGTCGGTCTCCGTTAAGTTAACTGTGAGCGATGCGATTTCACCGAACCCGGAACCTTGAGCGTCAAGCCCCGAACAGGCGCCGAGCCAGCAGCGTCTGCATGTCGCGCCGGCCGTCGACAATCAGATAAACATAGACCCGCCGCGATGCGATTCGGTAGATTAAACGGTACGGCTTGGAAAATGTCTGGCGGTATTCACGGATGCCCAGCGCCAGAAGTTCCTTCGGGTGAGACCCGCGCTCCGGAAAGGTGGACAGGCTTTGCAGTGCTTTCTCGATGCGATCAAGAACACGGGCCGCATTGCTGGGGGTATCGTACGCGGCAATGTAATCGTAGATCTCCCCGAGATCACGTTCGGCGTGCTCGGTCAGCAGCACATCGAATTGCATCGTCGGCCCTAGGCCATCTTTTCGCGCAGCCGTTTGATGACATCCGCTGCCGGGACGACCTTGCCTTCCTCGATCTGTCGGTTGCCAAGGGCGAGTATCTTCAACAATGCCATAGTTTCCTGGGTTTCCTCAAACGAGGCGACATCCTGGATAACCATCTTTGCTTCGCCGTTCTGCGTGATAACCAGCGGCTCACGCTGCTCGGCAAGCTGCCTTACAACCTCCGCCGCATTGGCTTTGAGATAGCTGATGGGCTTGATCTGTGTCGAGTACTTCATGGGTAGCACCTCACTTGCGTCATGAGACCAAATATAGTCCATATTCAGTTCGATCACAACTTGCTCAACCAGCGCCCGAAAATGCTGCTTTAGAGTGGTGCGGTATGCGAGTCAACCTTCGTAGAAACAGGCACCACTCGTGGCGCTTCGGGCGGCATGAAAAAAGGCCAGAGAGATTCTGGCCCTTGAATTCTGGTGGAGACGAGGAGGATCGAACTCCCGACCTCGGCATTGCGAACGCCGCGCTCTCCCAGCTGAGCTACGTCCCCACGATAAGTTGTTATTTTAGCGGGAAATCGTGGCGCCGTAAAACCGCGCCCAAATGAGCAGGGCCACGCCTGCCGCGATCATCGGCAATGACAGCCACTGTCCCATCGACAGGCCAAGCGCGAGCAGCCCGAGAAAGCTGTCGGGCTCGCGCGTGAATTCGACCGCGAAGCGGAACACACCGTAGCCGATCAGAAACCACGCCGACACCGCGCCGCGCGGCCGCGGTTTCGCGGCGTACCACCACAATACGACGAACAGCACCACGCCTTCGAGCGCAAATTCGTAGAGTTGCGACGGATGGCGCGGCACACGGTCGACGGTGGGGAAAACCGTCGCCCACGGCACGCTCGCCGCGCGCCCCCACAGTTCCGCATTGATAAAATTGCCGAGACGGCCGGCACCGAGCCCGAGCGGCGCGAGCGGTGCAATGAAATCGGTGATCGCAAGCCACCTCTGGCGGCGGCTGCGCGCATACCACAACAGCGCGATGATCACGCCCAGGAAGCCGCCGTGAAACGACATTCCACCTTCCCACACGAAGAAAATGCGCCACGGCTCGACCAGGTACTCGCCGAACTTATAGAACAGCACGTAGCCCAGGCGGCCGCCGAGTATGGTGCCGAGAATGCCGTAGAACAATGCGTCGTCGAGGTCCTGCGCGGTCCACGCCGCGTGCGGGCGGGTCTTGATCGCGTAGCGGCCGACCAGCCAGACCAACGCGAAGCCGACCAGGTACATCAGGCCATACCAGCGTATCGCAAGCGGGCCGAGATGAACCGCGACCGGGTCGAACTGGGGATGAACGAGCATTGAAGGGGACCCGAAAGTTTTAGGTATAAAATGGATTATACGTTCCGCAACCTCAAAGGACACCCATCGTGGCATTGAATAAACGCAGCCAGATCGTCACCCAGGGCGTGCAGCGCTCGCCCAACCGCGCGATGCTGCGCGCGGTCGGATTCAAAGACGCGGACTTCAAGAAGCCGATCATCGGCATTGCCAACGGCTACAGCACCATCACGCCGTGCAACCTCGGATTGAACGACCTCGCCCTGCGCGCCGAAGCCGCAGCGAAGAAAGCCGGTGCGATGCCGCAGATGTTCGGCACCATCACGGTATCCGACGGCATCTCGATGGGCACCGAGGGCATGAAATATTCGCTGGTGTCGCGCGAGGTGATCGCCGACTCGATCGAAACCGCGGTGCAGGCGGAAAGCATGGACGGTGTCGTGGTGATCGGCGGTTGCGACAAGAACATGCCGGGCGCCCTGATCGCAATCGGCCGCATGAACATCCCCGCGATTTTCGTCTACGGCGGCACCATCAAGCCCGGCCACTACCGCGGCAAGGACCTGACCGTGGTCAGCAGCTTTGAAGCAGTCGGCGAATACACCGCCGGGAAAATCAGCAAGGAACACCTGCTCGGCGTCGAACGCCGCGCCTGCCCCGGCGCCGGCTCGTGCGGCGGCATGTTCACCGCCAACACCATGTCCTCGGCGATCGAGGCGATGGGCATGAGCTTGATGCACTCGTCGACGATGGCGGCCGAAGACCGCGAAAAACACAACAGCGCGGCGGAGTCAGCGGCGGTACTGGTCAGCGCGATCAAAAAGCAGCTGCTGCCGCGCGACATCATCACGCGCAAATCGATCGAGAACGCGATCGCGGTGATCATGGCGGTCGGCGGCTCGACCAACGCGGTGCTGCATTTGCTCGCGATCGCGCATGCCGCGCAGGTGCCTCTCACAATCGACGATTTCGAAACGATCCGCGGCCGCGTGCCGGTGCTGTGCGATCTCAAGCCTTCGGGCCGCTACGTCGCGACCGACCTGCATCAGGCCGGCGGCATCCCGCAAGTGATGAAAATGCTGCTCGAGCACGATCTGCTGCACGCCGACTGCATGACGATCACCGGCCGCACCATCGGCCAGCTGCTGAAAGGCGTGCCGGCGCGCCCGTCCAAAAACCAGGACGTGATCCGGCAATGGGAAAATCCGCTGTATCCGCACGGCCATCTGGCGATCCTCAGGGGCAACCTCGCGACCGAAGGCGCGGTGGCAAAAATCACCGGATTGAAAAACCCCAAGATCACCGGCCCGGCGCGCGTGTTCGATTCCGAAGAGGCGTGCATGGCGGCGATCCTCGCCAAAAAGATCCATTCCGGGGACGTCATCGTGATCCGCTACGAAGGCCCGAAAGGCGGCCCCGGCATGCGCGAAATGCTGTCGCCGACCTCCGCCCTGGTCGGCGAAGGTCACGCCGAAGACGTCGGGCTCATCACCGACGGACGCTTCTCGGGCGGAACTTACGGCATGGTGGTCGGCCACGTCGCGCCCGAGGCTGCGGTCGGCGGGACCATCGGCCTGGTGCACGAAGGCGATTCGATCACCATAGACGCCGAGCGCCGCCTGCTGCAACTGAATGTATCCGACGAAGAGCTCGCGCGGCGCCGTGCGGCCTGGCAGCCCCCTGAGCCGCGTTACACCCGCGGCGTGATGGCCAAGTACGGCAAGCTGGTGTCATCGGCGAGCCAAGGCGCGGTCACCGATTAACCGGGCCGTGGCGCCGGCGGGCGCGACCTGAACCGTAACGGAAGCACGATATGCCGTCGCTCGTAACTGCCTCCTGGGCCGCGTGGGGCGCGGCGAACCTGCCGCCCGCGGGCACCTTTGCCGAGCACGATCTCGCTGCCGCCATCGTCAAGCTCGGTATCCGCGTGCCACGCGAGGCGCGCAGCGCGGAAACGCTGGGCACCGAGCGCGAAGGCACCGGTGTCGCAATTGATGACGCCGGGCTTATTCTGACCATCGGCTACCTGCTGCTCGAAGCGGAGTCCATCCTGGTCGTCGCCAGCGACGGACGCGTCTTGCCGGCAAGCGTCGCCGGTTTCGATCACGCGACCGGCTTCGGGCTGGTGCGAACTTCGCAGCCGCTCGGCGGCAAACCGCTCGAGTTTGGCAATTCGGAGGCCGCGCGCGAACTGCATACCGCGGTGATCGCGGCGCATCCTGCGGCAGGCGGACTGTCGTACGCGAGCATAGTCGCGCGGCGGCCGTTCACCGGCTGGTGGGAATACGCGCTCGATGATGCGATCTTCACGGCACCCGCGCGCAACGATCACAGCGGCGCTGCGCTCATCAACGCCGACGGACAGTCGATCGGCATCGGATCCCTGTGGGTAGGAGACGCGATCGAAGCCGGCGCCGCGTTCCCCGGCAACATGTTCGTGCCGACCGATCTGCTGCGGCCGATACTCGCGGATCTCAAGACCTCAGGCCGGCGGCGCGGCGCCGTGCGGCCCTGGCTCGGCATCTATTCCGAGGAAGTGCGGGGGCACGTGCTGGTCACGCAGGTGCTGCGCGATTCGCCGGCGGAACGCGGCGGCATCAAGCGCGGCGACGTTATTCTCGCCGTCAGCGGCCAGGCGGTCGGCAGCCAGTCTGAGTTCTACCATGCGCTGTGGACGAGCGGCGCCGCCGGCGTCGCGGTTACGCTGCAGGTCTGGCGCAAGAAAGCCGTGCGGGAAATCGTGGTGCGGTCGATCGACCGCATGGAGTACCTGCGCGCGTGGCCGGCGTCCGCGCATTAAAAGCCTTTGCCGGACGCCGTAATGCCCAACCGCCTGGCCCGCGAAACCAGCCCCTATCTGCAGCAGCATGCGGACAATCCGGTCGATTGGTATCCGTGGGGCGAGGACGCGTTGCGACTCGCGCACGAGGAGGACAAGCCGGTTCTGCTGTCGGTTGGTTATTCGGCGTGCCATTGGTGCCACGTGATGGCGCACGAATCGTTCGAGGACCCCGCAGTCGCGGCGCTGATGAACGAGCTGTTCGTCAACATCAAAGTCGATCGCGAAGAGCGTCCCGACATCGACCAGATCTACCAGACCGCGCACGCGATGTTGACCCGGCGCGGCGGCGGCTGGCCGCTGACGATGTTCCTCACGCCGGACCAGACGCCGTTCTTCGGCGGCACCTATTTTCCGAAGACCGCTCGCCACGGCCTGCCGGGATTCGTCGATCTCCTGCCGCAGGTCGCCGCGGCCTACCGCACCCAGCGCGCGGAAATCGGGCAGCAGTGCGAAGCACTGCGCGCCGCGCTTGCGCAAACACTGCCGGCAGCAGCGGGGGATTCCGCGTTATCAGCCGCACCGCTCGATACGGGATTGCGCGAGCTGAAACAGCTGTTCGACGAAACCGACGGCGGCATCGGCGCCGCGCCCAAGTTTCCACACCCGGCCGAACTCGAGTTCTGCCTGCGGCGCGCCGTCCTCACGCGCGACGATTACGCGCGCGGCATGGTCAAACTCACACTCACCAAAATGGCCGAAGGCGGTATTTACGATAAACTGGGCGGTGGTTTCTGCCGCTACAGCGTCGATCAGCAATGGTCGATTCCACACTTCGAGAAAATGCTCTACGACAACGGGCCGCTGCTGCGCCTGTACACGGACCTGTGGCTCGTTG
>JACPTJ010000415.1 GCA_016192835.1 Betaproteobacteria bacterium | reverse complement strand
GGACAATCAGAATTTCTTTCTTGCGCTGGCGTCGACGGCAAAGGGGAAATTTCTGCCGCAGCCGGGTGCCGCGCTGATCAGGGACGCGCAGGGAAATGTGCTGGGCGCAGCCGGCGCGCGCGGCGGCACCGGCGACGAGGACGAAGCCGCTTGCGCCTACGGCATTGAAAAAGCGGGCCTCAAGGCCGACGTATAGGCGTAACAGGCCGGGCAGCATGGCGTCCATCGGCAAAATCGGCTTCATCGGCGTCGGCCACATGGGCAATCCGATGGCCGGGCAGCTCGTGAAAAAAGGTTTCGATGTCACGGCATTCGACCTTCGCGAAACAGCGCTGCACGCATTCGCGGCCGAGCACGGCGGCAGGACGGCAGCAACGCTCGCGGATGCCGGCCGCGGCGCCGACGCGGTGATCTTCATGCTGCCCGACGACAAGGCGGTGCGGCAGGTGCTGTTTGACGATGGGCTCGCCGATCGACTCGCGCGCGGCGCGGTGGCGATCGATATGAGCTCGTCGGCCCCGGCCGGCACCGTTGCGATCGGCGACGAACTCGCGCGGCGCGGCATCGGTTACGTCGATGCGCCGGTGATGGGCGGCGTGGTATTCGCGAAGGATGCGACGCTCGATATCATGGCGGGCGGCGATCCTGCTTTGGTCGAGCGCTGCCGGCCCGTGTTCGAGGCGCTGGGGCGCAAGCTCTATGCCTGCGGCGCGCTTGGCGGCGGACATATGCTGAAGTCGCTTGCCAACTACATCAACGCCTGCGCGCTGATCAATACCGTCGAGGCGATGGTGATCGGGCGCAAGTTCGGTCTGGACAGCCAGGTGATGGTGGAAGCGATTGACGCGATGTGCAACGGCCGGCAGCACCCGATCGCCAAGAAAATCGTGCCGCACGTGCTGACGCGCAAGTACGGCACGGGCATGGCGATGCAGTTCATCGCCAAGGACATGAAGATCGCGGTCGAAGCCGCGCAAAACATTGGCGCCGCGGTGCCGCTCGGAGAGAAAACCGCCGAGCTGTGGGCGGCCGCGTGCGAGCGGCTTGGCGGCGCGCGCGATCAGACGGAGATCGCCCGGTATTGGGAAGAGTCAGCGGGCGTCAAATTGTAGGGCGCAGCTTCAGCGCGCCGTCAGTCCGGCGGCAACTATTCGGCGCGATAAATCCGCGCCCTACGTGAGTGCGCGCACCATCGGCGGCGCGATGAATCTGCGCCCTACGCGGCGTATCACGCCGTCGCCGTCGCCGCACGTTTCAACCCCGGCATCGTGAAGCCGATCTGCTTGAGTTCCACTGCCAGCGATTGCGCCTGCGCGGCGGTGAGTTCAACCAGCGGTGGGCGCACCGTGGCCCACGCCGGATCGTCGGCGTAGATGGCGATTCCCTGCTTGAGAGCGCCGATCATCAGATACTTCTTGCCGAACGCATCGCGCGTGACGTTCAGTTTCTGCTGCTGCTCATCGGCATCCGCATTCTGCCATTCGGTGTAGAGCTTGTGGATCGCGGCGGGATTGACGTTGGCGGTCGCGGAAATGGTGCCCACACCGCCGTTCCTCATGTTCGCGAGCAGAAACGATTCCGAGCCCACGAAAACGTCGAATCCCGCCTTCGCAAAACCATCGAGAAAGACTTTGGTGTTGTTCCAGTCGCCTGAGCTGTCCTTCATGCCGGCGATCGCATTCGGATAGGCCTTGAGCAGACGCTCGACGAGTCCCGGCGTGATGCCCACGACCGCGACCGGCGGGATGTGGTACAGGTAAATCCTCAGCCGCGAGTCGCCGACGCGTTGCACGACTTCGCTGAAGTGACGGTAAAGCCCGTCCTCGCTTACACCTTTGTAATAGAACGGCGGCAGCATCAGCACGCCGGCGCAGCCATGCTTGACCGCGTGCGACGTGAGCTTGACCGTTTCGGTGATCGAGCAGCAACCGGTTCCCGGCATCATGCGCGATGTGTCGAGCCCGGCCGCCACCAACCCGTCGAGCAGCGACATGCGCTCTTCTGCGGCCAGCGAATTCGCCTCGCTGTTGGTGCCGAACACTGCCAGCCCGCAGTTCTGCGACAGCAGACAGCGGCAATGCGCGGTGAAGCGTTGAGGATCGGGACTGAGATCGGCTTTGAATGGCGTGACGACGGGGGACAGCACGCCGCGGATGCGTTGAGTCATGGTTTTCTCCGGAGGTGGATGCGATGCGGAACAGCGGAAATGATACACCAGTGGCACGCACGAAGCATGAGCGGTGAATGCCTTGCCGCGCAACGAGCGCATACCGCATAATCGCGGTAAGACCTCTTCACCGGTTTACGCCTTCACGCCTTTATTGATGATCGTAAAAAAAGTGCCTGCCACCCTCACCCCAACCCTCTCCCGCCCAAGCGGGAGAGGGAGTGTAATCTCGCGAAGCCGCAGTAGCAGTGTTCCCTCGCCCCGCTTGCGGGGAGGGCTAGGGTGAGGGGAAATAGTGGCGGGTCAACGCAAGCGTCCTGAAGAACTGCGCAGCCACCGCTGGTACGGCGCGCAGGATTTGCGCGCGTTCGGCCACCGCTCGCGCACGCTGCAGACCGGCTTCGCGCGCGAGGATTTCGCCGGCAAGCCGGTGATCGGCATCATCAACACCTGGAGCGACATCAACCAGTGCCACTCGCATTTCCGGCAGCGCGCGGAAGAGGTGAAGCGCGGCATCTGGCAGGCGGGCGGGTTCCCGCTCGAGATGCCGGCGATCACGTTGTCCGAGCCGTTCATGAAGCCCTCGACGATGATGTATCGCAACATGCTCGCGATGGAGACCGAAGAGCTGCTGCGCTCGTATCCGGTCGACGGCGCGGTGCTGATGGGCGGTTGCGACAAGACCACGCCCGCGTTGCTGATGGGCGCGACCAGCATGAATCTGCCTGCGATTTTCATGCCGGCGGGGCCGATGCTGCGCGGCAACTGGCACGGCGAGCCGCTCGGCTCGGGAACCGATACCTGGAAGTACTGGGCCGAGCTGCGCGCCGGCAACATCACCGACAACGAATGGCGCGAGGTCGAGGAGGGCATCGCGCGCTCGCCCGGCCATTGCATGGTGATGGGAACCGCGTCGACCATGACGTCGGTTGCCGAGGCGCTCGGTTTCACGCTGCCGGGTGCGGCATCCATACCCGCGGCGGATTCGAACCACTCGCGCATGGCGAGCTACAGCGGGCGGCGCATCGTCGAAATGGTGTGGGAGGATTTGAAACCCAGCGACGTCGAAATGGTGTGGGAGGATTTGAAACCCAGCGATTTTCTTGACGCCAAGGCGTTCGACAACGCGATCGTCACGACGCATGCGCTGTCGGGGTCGACCAACGCGCTGATACATCTGATCGCGATGGCGGGGCGCGCCGGGGTCAAGCTCCCGCTCGAACGCTTCGACGAACTCTCGCGCCATACGCCGGTGCTTGCCAACGTGCGGCCCGCCGGGCAGAAGTATCTGATGGAGGATTTCTATTACGCGGGCGGTTTGCGCGCGCTGCTGGCTCAATTCCGCGATCTGCTCAACCTCGACTGCCTGACCGTCAACGGCAAAACGCTCGGTGAGAATCTCGAGGGCGCGAAGGTCTACAACAGCGACGTGATCCGTGCGCGCGACAATCCGCTCGCAAAAAGCGGCGGGCTCGCGGTGCTGCGCGGCAATCTCGCGCCCGACGGCGCGGTGATCAAGCCGACCGCTGCCGAGCCGCATCTGCTCAAGCATACCGGCCGCGCCGTAGTGTTCAAAG
>JACPTJ010000001.1 GCA_016192835.1 Betaproteobacteria bacterium | reverse complement strand
ATACCGCCCACGCCCGAGAAGGTGGAACGGATGCTGAAGGGCACCACTCGCAGCCCGGCCGACCTGATAACGATTTTGGCACCGGGTAACGGTTTTGCCACGGTAGAAAAAATAGCCATCAATGCGGTGATGGCTGGCTGCGAAGCCGTGCACCTGCCCATACTCATCGCCGCCTGCGAGGCCTACACGGGCTTGGGAGAGCGTGCGATGGCGATGGCCATGTCCACCAGCCCCCACGCACCGCTGATGGTCATCAATGGGCCCATCACCAAGGAGCTGGGCATCAACTCCAAGCGGTGTGCCATGGGGCCGGGGCTACCATCCCGCCACAACGTTGTCCTGGGCAGAGCGCTTAGGCTCATCATGATCAACATCGGCAATTGCCGCCCCGGGCATATGGACATGGACACCATAGGCTCGGCCCGCAAGTTCAGCATGTGTGTAGCGGAGAACGAGGAACAGCACCCCTGGGAACCCTTGCACGTCGAAAAGGGCTACGACCGGGACGCCAGCACCGTCACCATCTTTGCCACGCGCGACGAAATAGACGTAAACGACATGGGTAACTTTACGCCTGAGGATGTCCTGAACAGCCTCGCTTACTTCAGCTCCATCCCGGGGGGCGAGTACCTGGCGCATAACTATGCGGGCGACCCCAACTTTATCCACTTGCTCATGATTTCTCCGGAGCACGCCAACATCTGCGGCAAGGCCGGCTGGTCAAAAAAGGCGGCTCGAGAGTACGTCTACCAACAAAGTCGCATCAGCGCCAAACGACTGATGCACAAGCATCATCACGCGCCCGACACGATTTTTCCGCATTGGCGGTGGCTGTTGAAACTGTCGGATGCGGAGCTCCAGCAGATGATGCTGCCGGTAGTGGAGTCCGCAAAAGAGATTGAAATTGTGACGGTGGGCGGTCCCGCGGGAAAAGACCTGATCATTCGGTGCATCACGGGTCCTTCCACGGCGGTCATCAAGGATCGTGCATAGCGGCGCCGTGCGTGGCCCGGTGCTCAACCGGCACCGTTTGGAAAGCGCTGAATCCGGCCGCGGTGTGTGGAACCAACTCACAGGAGATACGCAATGACTTTTCGGTCACTCAGGTTACCCCAACTGTTTTTTAGCGCCATACCGCTGTTGTTGGCAGCGCTGCCGCAGGCATCGGCGCAGGACAGCTATCCCAGCCGGCTGATACGCATTATCGTGCCCACCTCGCCTGGCGCCGGCCTCGACGTCACGGCCCGCCTGATCGCGCAGGGACTATCCGATCGATTGGGGTGGCGGGTGGTCGTCGAGAATCGCGCGGGGGCCAGCACCATGATAGGCAACGATATGGTTGCGAAAGCGCCGCCTGACGGTTACACGTTACTGATGGGGGTGAGTTCGCTTGCGATCAATCCTGCGATGTACAAAAAGGTCCCGTACGACGCGCTGCGCGACTTTGCACCCATTACGCTGGCGGTGCTCGTTCCCAATCTGGTGGCGGTACATCGTTCCGTGCCCGTAAAATCGGTAAAGGAACTGATTGCGCTTGCCCGGGCAAGGCCTGGCGAGATTTTGTATGGTTCTCCTGGAGCGGGCACCAACCCCCATCTCACGATGGAGTTGTTCGCCAGCATGGCGAAGGTGCGCATGGTGCACGTACCGTATAAAGGCGCCACACCCAGCGTGATCGACGTGATCGCCGGTAATATCGCAACCATTGGGATCACGTTTGCGATGCTCATTCCTCACGTCCGGGACGGGAAGCTGCGTGCGCTGGGCGTCACCAGCGCGAGCCGGATTGCCGTCGCGCCCGACATTCCGACTGTGGCCGAAGCGGGACCGATGCCCGGGTACGAGTCGGTGAACTGGTTCGGATTGCTGGCGCCGGCACGGACACCTGAAGCAATTATGGCCAGACTGCACAAAGAAGTGGTGGCGATCCTGCGCTCGCCGGAGATCAAGCAACGTTTTCATAATGATGCAGTGCAGGGCGTCGCCGGCTCACCGGAAGAATTCAGCACCTTTATCAAGACCGAAACCGTCAAATGGGCGAAAGTGGCAAGAGACGCGGGAATCCAGCCGGAGTGAACGGATCGACTATGGACACCGCCGCCACCTTTGCGAATTTCGCGCACGACCTGAGTTACGAAAAACTTCCGGGCGATGTCGTCGAGATCACCAAGAAGTTGATCCTGGACGAGCTTGGCGTGATGGTCGTTGGAAGCTCATCCGCCGGCATCGATCGGCTTCTCGCGCTGGCCACGGACTGGGGAGGCAAACCCGAGGCGGGCGTTCTCGTTGATGGCGTGCGCATGCCTGCACAGCACGCGGCGCTCATTAACGCCACGATGGGACGCGCCTATGATTTCGATGCGCTCCACGAAGGGTCCATCGTGCATGCCTCCGCAGGGAGTCTCCCTCAATGCCTGGCGCTCGCGGAACGCCGCGGTTCGGTCAGCGGCAAGGAATTGATTGCCGCAATGTCCCTCGGCATGGAGTTCATGATCCGGCTCGGCCTGTCGTTTCAGGAGAGCTTTCTGCATACGGGCCGCGTGACCTCGGTGCACCATACGACGTTCGGTGGCGCGCTGGCCGGGGCGAAACTGCTGAATCTCGGTCCCCGTGCCATCGTGTCGGCGCTGGGACTGGCCTATACGCAAATCGGCGGGAATCTTCAGAACGTGATCGAGGGAACGGCCGTGGCGCAGCTGCAGCAGGGGTTTGCGGCTCAGACATCGGTATTGTCGGCGGTGCTGGCCGAAGCGGGAGTGCAAGGACCCGAACGCGTATTCCAGGGAGAGTATGGGTATTACAAGACCTACCACGACGACAGGTACTGGGCGGAAAATCTCACGCGATCGCTGGGCGATGAGTTCGAAGTCTGTAATATCAGCGTCAAGTATTTCCCAACCTGCTTCCTGACTCATTATGCGAATGACGCGATGATACAAATGATCGCGGCGGAAGAATTTACCGCAAGCGATATCGATGGGATCAATGTGCGTGTGACGAAAGGAGTCTCGAAACTGGTCTGCACGCCGCTTGAGGCCAAGAGAACTCCGAACACCACGCAGGAGGCGCTCTTCAGCCTGCCCTACACGGTGGCCGTGGCGGCCGTGCACAGCAGCGTAGCATTGGAACATCTCACGGTGGAGGCGATAAACGATGACCGGGTTCGTGCCCTTGCGCAGAAGGTGACCGTAGTTGTTGACGAAGAACTTGAGCGCAAGCGCGGGCACGCGCTGGGGTCTTCGATCGTCGAGGTCACGTTGAAGAATGGAGCGCAGCGTTCTCAGTTTTCCGAGATCGTGAAAGGGCATCCGAGCAAGCCGATGTCCTTTGCCGATTGCGAAGAGAAGTTCTGGAAGTGCGTCCGGTTCAGCAATAAACCGCTCGACGACCGCAAGCTGGAAAGGCTGGTCGATAGGGTGCGCAAACTTGAGACAGTTGAAGACGTATCGGAACTGCGCGCCAGCGTGGAATGCAGTGTGCCGCGCGCAAAAGTGTCAGTCGCTTCATGAGGCACATTCGGTAAACGGCGGGGAAACGCGATGACTGACGAGCGGGCCGAAAGGCAAGGGAGGAATTGCGATTTGCGCATGACGTGCAGTTCTATTCTTTTCGCAGGGGCGTTGTTGACGATGAGCGCTCCGCTGCTCGCTCAGACCGCTGCGACAGGCTCGGCACCAGCTTACCCGGTGAAGCCGGTAAGGCTGGTCGTGCCGTTCACACCCGGCGGCAGTACCGACATCGTGGCACGCATCATCGGCCAGAAGCTCGACGAAGCGTGGAAACAGCAGGTGATCATCGACAACCGCCCCGGCGCCGGCGGCACGGTGGGTGTTGATTTCGTCGCCAAGTCCGCGCCCGACGGCTACACGCTGGTGATGGGGCACGTCGGCACTTTCGGCTTTGGCCCGTCGCTCTATTCCAGACTGCCTTATGATTCGGTCCGGGATTTCATGCCGATCACGCTGTTTGCGAACGTACCCAACATGCTCGTCGTGAATCCATCGCTGCCGGTGAAATCGGTGAAGGAATTGATTGCGCTCGCGAAGTCCCGGCCCAGCGAACTCAATTACGGCTCGGCAGGCAGCGGCAGCGCTGCGCACCTCACGGTCGAATACTTCAAGCTTCTCAGCAAGACCGACATCACGCATATTCCCTACAAGGGCACGAGCCCGATGCTCACCGACCTCATTGCCGGGCAGACGTCGTTGACCATTACCGGTGTACCGCCGCTTTATCCGCACGTAAAAAGCGGCCGTTTACGCGCGCTCGGCGTTGCATCGGCGCGGCGCCTGTCGGTATTGCCCGAGCTACCGACCATCGCCGAGGCTGGCGTGCCGGGTTACGAGGCGACGACCTGGTTCGGGCCGCTGGCGCCGGCAAAGACGCCGAAGGAAATCATCGCGCGGCTCAACGCGGAGCTCCTGAAGATCCTGCAGCGACCCGAGGTCCGGAAACGGCTTGGTGCCGACGGCGCCGAGCCGGTCGGCAGCACGCCCGAGGAGTTTGCCGAGCACATCAAAACCGAGATCGGGCGCTGGGCAAAAGTGATCAAGGAATCCGGCGTGCACGTCGAGTAATGCCATGGCTGCATCCGGATTGCGAGCGTTTCAAATTCTTGCCTTGCGATATTTTATTGGGGCAATCTACGATTACTCAACCCGGTTGCCCAGAGCGAAGGCGAGACTAATCCCGCGCTCTACAAGAAAGTGCGGCCAGATGCGGCTAGCTCTTCTTCCGCAGCTCACCCCACTTCAATGGCAACCTTATTTCCTTGGTGACAGGCTTGATATAGGAACTACAGAGAGCCATCGTCTTGTTTCTGGTGCGGTCGCCGCACACGGCAACTCTGAGCACGCCCGGATAACCCAATCCTGGAACAGTATCATCCGGCCCAAGCTCACCCCATTCGGGCGGCATGCCGCTTTCCTTTTCTATCATACTGCGAATCGTCTCGCCTTCGCCGCAGCAATAACCATGTTTCAACAAGAGCTCAACGTCCCTGATGCTGACTCTCGAGTTCTCGAAACAATACCTTTCGACCTCCTGCTTTGAATAGCCGGCGCGCGCGAGCGATTGAGCAACGGGAGGAGTGAGGAGAACGGTCATCATCTGCGAGTCTTTATGCATGATCGGCCCCCACAGGACGATGCGCTTGACGATATCCTGGCATATCGCTTTGAGATGACCTTCCGTGTCGGTGCCGGAAGGATAACTTTGAAATCCCCAGTTTTGGGTTCCGGCCGCAGTGACCGTGCTTGTATTACTGTCAAAGCCGCGGTCGACATGGTAAGGATTCCATGGAGAACCCTCTTCATCCTCGGCGAGGACGAAGGGCATGATATAACCAAACGTGCCCATGTACTGCAGCGCCGGCTTGAAATTCGCCACGTTTCTGATGATCAGACCGAGTGCGCGTCCGATGGAGGGATTGGGTCCCCTCGATGCGAGTGCGATGCCGTACTCAATGCCGAGTTCCTTGACGATCGACCCATTGATTAGAAGGTACGGGTTGATCGCGCCGGTAGTACCCAGCTGATCCAAGTCATAATCGGGATCCGCGATTGCCTCGACCGCGGCGATCAGGATCGGCATGTGCTCGGCGCGGCAGCCTGCCATGATTGCGTTTGCGGCAATGATAAATGGGGTTGCGCGGAGATTGCCGGGTTGGAGGATGGCTATTTCTTCATGCGGGTCGCGGTCTGTGTATTTCAGAAATGCTTCAACCTCCTCGACCGTTGGAGGCATAACCGGCAGTCCATCGGTCAGTTGCTGCTCACGAAAGTATTCGTTGATTTCCTTGAATGTGCCGGTGATCAGCGCGGCGTCTTTGCTGCTTGTTGATGCCGACTCCCTTGCGGTGGCGACGGGGCCGGTTAACGCATCGAGGATCTGGCGAAAAGTCCCTTGTTCAAGCCTTTCTTTCATCTGGGACGTCGATTCAATGCTGAACGTTCCGGGATATTCGGCTACTCTTATGTCAAGCATGCCTTCCTGTTTCCCCACCACATGAGCAAGCGGCAGGAAACCCGTCGCTGCAATTGCCACTGAAGGGATGCCGGCTTTCTCTGCAACTATCGCTGGCCGTACCACGGCCGGTGTACAAGTTCCTCAGCCACCATTGCCGGTGATTACTGCATCGCACCCTTTTTCCAGCAATGCGGTCCTCACAGCTTTCAACGTCGCTGCTTTCCGCACGGGTTCCAGCGAAGCCATCGTCATTGCCGGAAATTCCTTATACGAAACAAATTTGACGGTAGGGTAACGCTCTCGCAGCATCTGTTCAATGATCGGGAAACTCACATCCGCTTTGAAACCTCCGTTCCAGATTTCGCCAATGGTCTTTCCCTCCAAAGTATCAAGACGCCGCGCGAGGGGCGTTCTGATCCCGCCAACGTTTTCTCCTACCGGGCTTACTACCTTGAGTTTTGCGTCCATCGTTACCCTTTACCTGATTGTTAAGTTGCAATGACGACAAGCGGAATAGACGACTCGTTGACGCTACGGGCGGGAATCGCAAGCGTTGCCCTCAGGCGAGCACAACGAAAAAGCAGAGCTGCAAGATGGCATTATCGATTCTGCTCCCGGCAGGCGAAACTTCCCTCTGGCGCTCGCGGGGGGTGCGCGGAAAGCGAGGTTGGTCATTCTATCCAAGGGAGTTCATGAGCTGGGACACGTCGGGCATGGTTTCCAGCGCCTTCACCGCCTGGATCAATGCCGCTGCCTTTTTGTCCCCCAATGGCTTGGCTGCGAACTGCAGGCAATTTCTGAATTTGTTTTCAACGTCTTCAAATATCACCGGGTTGTTGGGATGGCCCTTAACGAATTCCACGCGGCATGATCGCGTCCTGCCGCTTTTCAAGGTCACCGCTACCACAGCAGGGCCCAAAGTCCTCCCGTACTGCTCGTCGATTGCCGGATCCACCACCGGGGTGACCCTATTGGCTATTGCGCGAACTTGTTCATCCTGAATGGCCTCCGGCGTGAAGTCTTCCAGCGAGACCCGCCCTCTGACCAAGGCAGAGGCGACCGTATAGGGAAGACTGAACACCGCCTCTTTGAAGGATGAAGGATTTCTCCTCTGCTCCAGGGGTTGGCAAACTATATTGTAATTTCCCTGAGTTATCCCAACCCGAATTTGCTCGACCTCCTGCGCATCGAGTCGTTCTTCCCTGGACAATTGCAAGATTGCGGAGATGGCGGTGTGGGTACAGAGGCAGCAGGGGAAAAGCTTGATACTTACATTTGTGATCTCAAACCTCTTCCCAAGATCGCGCGTGATGATCGATGGATCGTACTGGTTCTGGTGATGCACCGGGAAATATCCGAATTGTCCCTGAAACACATCTCGCGGACCGTCAACTCCTCTTTGGGCGAGAAGGCCCGAGAGTACTCCCGCCTTGACTGTCAATCCCTGTTGAACATGCACCATCATCGAACCCTCTATGACGCATTGCGAATTACCGGCCGCCTGGCCGTAAGCTATTCCCAGGGCGTGAAGCATTTCCCTTCGATCCAATCGCAGCAGCTTCGCGACAGCAACTGCCACCCCAAAAGTTCCAACTTGATAGGTAGTTGAGATGCCCGTCACGTTGGGGCTTCTTTTCAGAGAAAGCCCTATTCTGGCCATGATATCCATTCCCAGCACCATAGCGCACAGAAGATCCTTTCCGTTAACCCCTCCCACCTTCTCAGCAATGGCCAACGCTGCCGGGACGATTGACGTGGCGCTATGAACGATGGCCTTCTCGTGGAACTCGTCAAAGTCATGGGCGCGCGCCATGGCGCCGTTGATCCAGGCAGCGTGCGTGACGGGTACTTTATCGCCATAGATCAAGACCCGGCTCTCCGGTTTTCCTCCCCAATCCCGAGCCATGTCTACTAAAGCCCCGATTCCCGGAGCGGTACTGCCGGCGATTGCGGCTCCGAGGGTATCCAGAACGATCTTTTTTGCACTGTCGACCACGTGGACCGGAAGCGCCTCGAAATCCAGTCCAAAGGCATAATCAACCAAATCAGAAGCAATATCCATGTGATGTTCTCTCTCGCATCTAAACCTGACTTGCGTCAATCAGATATGCACCTAATTCTAGTGTGCTAATATCGCGCCGCTCGTCTGCTTTGCGCTCTTGCCCAGCGCGGGCAGCGGGGCAGCGCGCGGGTGATGGTGCGCGCGAGGCGAAAGTGGGCGGTGGCGGTCGACCACGGTACGCGACGCTGCACGGTGCGCAACCCGCAGCACGATTGCTTGCGCCATTGCGGCATCGTTTCCGCGCTGGAGACTCGCTCAGTCGACTTTGATATTCGCGGCCTTGACGACATTCACCCACTTCGCAAGGTCCCCTGCGATGAACCGCGAAAATTGTTCCGGCGTGTTGTGCGCGGGTTCCATGCCGTAGGCACGCAACCGCTCGTCCACCGCGGGCTTCTTTAGGATGCGCGCGATGGCCTCGTTGAGCTGTGCGATGATTGCCCTGGAGGTTCCTGCGGGGGCAAACATGGCGTACCAGGGAGTCGCGGTATAACCTGGCACCTGCTCGCTGACGGCGGGCAGTTCAGGCATCAGCGACCAGCGCTGCGCGCTGGTGACCGCAATCGCGCGCACCTTGCCGGCCTTCACATGCGGAAGTATCTCGAGCGGGCCGCTTAGGTAAAAATGAACCCGCCCTGCGACTAGATCAATGATCGCAGGCGCACCGCCTTTATACGGAACATGAACCATGTGCGTGCGGAGCATCTGCATCAAGAGCTCCGTGCCAAGGTGTTGCAGGCTGCCCGTGCCCGATGTAGCGAAGTTGAGCGCGTTTGGTTTTGCGCGTGCGAGCTCGATGAACTCTTTCAGACCGGCCGCCTTCACCGATGGATGCACGGCAAAGATCAGCGGCCCGTCGGTGATGAGCGCAACCGGGGAAATACCGTTGACCGGGTCATATGGCAGCTTGTAAAGCGCTGCGTTCGACGTATAGCTCGAATTCCCCAACAGGATCGTGTAGCCATCGGAGTTGGCGCGTACCACAATCTCGTTGCCGATCGCGCTCCCGGCACCGGGGCGGTTGTCGACGATGAACTGCTGACCAAACTCTTCGGACAGGTGCAGCGCCATAAGGCGGGCGACGACATCCGTAGCACCGCCCGGCGGGAACGGTACGACCATACGCACCGGTTTGTTCGGCCATTTTCCATTTTGAGCCTGTGCGAACGGCAACGATACCGCGAGCAGCAGCAACACGAATGCGTTTCTTGTTATGTTGTTCACTGTGAATGCGATCATGGGTGCCTCTCCGGCGGCGTGTTGTCGAGTTCTACGGATCCCCTTGTAACCGCTTACTCAATCACAGCGGCGCAGAGATTATCGTGTAGCCCAATATGCATGTCAACGCGCGAACGGATTCGGTGTTGGTAACACATGATCTGTCCGGTTTTGTAGCACATGGGGGCTGCCGTAAGGGGTTGAAAAACCCTAGGCTACCGTTGCAATCGCCACCGCCGAAAATTAAATCGTCACGCACTTGACGTGCTCCGAAACCCGCGCCAATACTTGCTTCCAGACGTTTTACTCTAAAATTAACCGGACAGTAGTGAGTTCGGTTGTTTGTTTGCCCAGATTTTGCGCTGTAACATGCTACGTGCGTGTGGAGTGTCCAATGAGGGGGGGTCCGATATGGCGATACTTCGGTCTTGCGTAAAGTTACTGATGCTGATCTGCCTGACGTGGCAATTTGCAACAAACAGCTGGGCGCAAAATTATCCGGCAAAGGTCATCCGCTACTTGGTGACGGACTCGGCTGGCGGGTTTGCTGACGCGCTCGGCCGCATCGTTGCTGCGGGGCTTACCGAAGTCTTCGGTCAACAGGTCATCGTGGAAAATCGGCCCGGCGCCGGGACCACCATCGGAACGGCAATCGCGGCGAAGGCGCCAGCCGATGGTTATACGCTGGTTCAGGTGTCGCAAAGCACTACCCTCAGCGCTACCCTTTACCGCAACCTGTCGTACGACTTGGTGCGCGATTTCGCCCCCGTTACGCGGATTGGCTCGGCCCCGTATATAGTCGTCGTTCACCCCTCGTTGCCTGTGACGTCGATCACTGAGCTCGTCAAGCTGGCGAAGGCCAAGCCAGGCGCGATCACCTACGCCTCGGCGGGTTCTGGCACCTCTACGCATGTATCGGCGGAGTTATTTAAGACGGTGGCCGGCGTCGACATGCTGCACGTGCCGTACCGCGGCGGCGGCGAGGCGATTAACGCGGTCGTTGGCGGCGAAGCCCCGGTCTACTTCGCACCCCTCGCGACCGGATTACCGCAAGTCCGGTCAGGCCGGTTGCGCCCTCTTGCCGTGACGAGCACCAAGCGCCTGCCTATAGTGCCCGAGTTACCGACTGTTGCAGAGTCCGGATATCCCGGCTTTGAGTTCGGGCTTTGGTTCGGTCTCCTGGCGCCAGCGAAAACACCGAAAGAGATAATCGCGACGATCCGCAAGGCGACGGTTGCAGCCTTGAACCGGCCGGATGTAAGCAAACGTATGCATGATATAGTCGTCACCCCTATCGGAGACCCTTCTGAGGAATTTGCAGAGCTCATTAAATCAGAAATCGAGAAGTGGGGAAAAATCATCCGGGCGGCGGGCCTGACCGCAAACTGAAATCAAAGGAGAAAGTGTTTATGGAAATCAAATCCACGCTGAAAGTATTCAATGAAGCGGACATAGTTGGGGCGACGGGGGTGGTCGGGCGTGGGCAGCTGCTAAAACAGCTGGCCGGGAGTGCGGAGCATCCCAGTGAAAGGCTGACGGTTGCGTTGGTTTCCTTTGAACCGGGAACGCACGAGCATCTCCACTGGCATTTGATCGAGGTGTTCTACTATGTCATCTCGGGTCGCGCGGTCATGAAGGATATCGAGGGGAAAGCCCGCGACATCGGGCCCGGCAGTGTGGTCTATGCATCGCCCGGAATCGCCGGCTCTCATTCATGGGAGATCAAAGAGAGGCTGCAGTTGATCGCCGTGCGCGCGACCGCGGACCCCGAAAAAACCATCCAGTTCGATGTGGACCCTGCCACCCAGGAGTCCACCATGCCCGTCGAGCGTTTGGCGAAGCGGCAAGCGATCAGTTTCAAGAAATCTCTCTACTAAACACCGGCGGAACGTGTCATAGCGCTTGATATTGGCGAATGACTCCGGGATCCGGATCGGCCCCAAGGCCCGGTGCTTGCGGCACTGACAACTGGCCGTTGACCGGATCGATCGATGTGCCGAGCGGGCTCGCGTCGAGATCGCAGTAATAACGCTCGATCATCGTGGACGCCGGATCGGCGGCACAGACGTGTAGCGTTGCAAGCAGGCCCGGGCCGAAATAGGCGGAGTGCGGCACCACCGGGACGCCGCGCGACTTCGCGAGCGCGATTACCTTGAGCATTTCCGTGATGCCGCCCATCTTGATAATGCTCGGTTGCACGTAGTCCACTGCGTTGGCCGAGAACATCTGCGAAAATTCCATCACGCCGCTTGCATTCTCACCCGCTGCCACCGGGATGCCGCCTTGTTGCCGAACCGTCGCGAGTCCGGCGTAATCCTCGGGAGGCCAGACCGGTTCTTCGAACCATAGCAGCCCTACATCGCGCAGCTTCCTGGCAGTCGCCACGGCATCCGCGACCGTCCACGGACAATTGGCATCCATCATCAACGGAATTTCCGGACCGATCGCCTCCCGCGCTGCCCTCGCTTGGGCAACTCCGATTTCGTGCAACTTGATCTGCCGGTAGCCCCGGGCAACGGCTGCCGCCGAAGTTCGGGCAACCCGATCCGGCTCGGCATAGCGCAACAGGCTGGCATAGGCGGGCAAATCGCGTTTCGGCGCGGGACTCAACAAGCGGCAAATCGGCAGCCCCGCTTTCTTGCCAGCGATATCCCACAAGGCTATGTCCAGACCCGACAACGCGTAAACCACCGATCCCGAACGCCCGAGCGCGTGCAGTTTTCGCCGAAGATCGTCGCCCAGCGCCTGAATCTGCGAGGGGTCGCGGCCGATGCACAAGGGCGCGATCAGAGTTTCGATCGTCGCGCGGGTCGCGGGCCAGATGCCCGGGCCGAACGCCTCGCCCCAACCCGTGATGCCGTCGTCGGTATCCACGCGCACGAGCAGCATTTCCATAGTTGTGCGCGGCTTGCCTGCGAACAGCAGCGGCGGCCCGACGTGTCGAAACGGCAGTTGCAGAATGATGGTGTTGATGGCGGTAATCTTCACTCATATGCTCCCGCAATTGTTCTTGTGTCGGCCGCGCCTTGGCGCATTTGCAGGTTTTGGATAGTTTGACCGAACCGATATCGTGGCGAAAGCGCCGGCAATATGCAAGGGGTTTGCCTCGACACGGTAGGCAGAGTAAGGTAGTGCCATTGTTGGTCGAATCAAGGTGATGGTCACCCGAGTAGTTACCCCAGGAGACACCGATGAAAATTATCTGGAGCGGTTTGAGACGCACGTTCTTGCTCTGCGCGGTGCTTGCATCCGCTATCTTGCTCCTTCCGGTCACCGGTCTCGCGCAGGAGTACCCGTCGAAACCGGTGCGCCTGGTGGTCCCGTATCCGCCCGGCGCCGGGACGGACGTGCTCGCTCGCGTGCTCGCGCAGCGGGTCTCGACGCAGCTCGGCCAGAACGTGGTCGTCGAGAATCGGCCGGGCGCGAACGGCGTAATCGGAATCGAGTCGGTGGTTAAATCTGCCGCCGACGGCTACACGCTGCTCTTCACCCCGAACAGTCCCATCGTGTCCAATCCGCACTTGTACCCCATCAGTTGGGACATGCTCAAGGACCTCGACCCCGTGGCGCTCGTGGCTACCGGGAACTTCGTGCTGGTGGGGCACCCGTCTGTTCCGTTCCAGACGCTCGACGAGCTAATCGCGTATGCGAAGAACAACCCGCGAAAGCTGACTTTTGCCTCGGCAGGCGTGGGTTCGCAAGCCCATATCGATTTCGAAATGCTTAAGAGCGGTGCCGGCATCGACGCCCTCCACGTTCCCTACAAGGGTGGCGCACCTGCCGCCGTCGACTTACTCGGTGGCCAGGTACAGCTGTTCTTCGAGGCGCTGCCCGTCATGCTGCCGCACATTCGATCGGGCAAACTGAAGGCGTTTGGCGTGACAAGTGCACAGCGCAGCGCGTTTTTGCCCGGCGTGCCAGCGATCATCGAGTTGGTGAAAAGCTTCGACACGGGGTTGGGAAATCCTTGGTACGGCGTGTTCGCACCGGCCGGCACGCCCGACGCGGTGGTCCGGCAGCTTAATTCGGAACTGCATAAGGCCGCTCAGGCTCCCGATATACAGCGCCGCCTCCCTGAGGGAGGTTATGTGGCTGCGCCGAATACGACGCCCGCCGAATTCCGTACCTTCGTGCGCACGAAGTACGAGCTGGTTGGAAAGCTCATCGCTTCGCTCGGCCTCAAGGTGAAATAATTGACGCTGCCTGCACCGCAGCGCGCGACCGCAAAAAGGAGTCAATGATGGATGCAAAGTTGAACGTCGTGAGCCCGATTGGAGAGAAAGTCAGCGACAAGGCCGCTTCGCTCGCGCCGCGCCTTGATACCCTGGACGGCAAGACCGTGTGCGAGATCTGGAACGGCGGTTTCAAGGCGGATGTCATGTTCCCGATCATCGAGCAGATGCTGCGCGAGCGCTATCCGACCGTCACGATGATTCCGTTTACGGAGTTCCCTACTGTCACTATCGCCTCGTTGGGATCGGCAAACAAAGCGGAGACATTGGAAGCGGTGAGAGCTGCGCTCCTGGCGAAGGGCTGCGATGCGGTAATAACCGGCAATGGCGGGTGAGGAACCTGCACACCGGCCGCGGTGCGGCCCGGCATAGTAGCCGAAAAAGAGGGTATTCCTGCCGTAGCCGTCGCTGGCACGAGTTTCTTGCCGCTGGTCGATCTATTGGGCAAGCAGGAAGGGATCCCCGGAGTCAAAGTGGCCGAATACCGGGGTACGTTCAGCATTGACTCGGAGTCCGCCATAAAAGAAAAACTTGAAGCGGGAACTCTTGACCAGATCGTGGCGGCTTTGACCAAGCCCGCGAACCTCGTGAGCCACCCTGCGGCGGCGAGCGGCGCGGAAGATCCCGTGTTGACCGGGACCTTCGAGGAAATCAATGAGTCGTTCCGCGCGCAGAATGCGACGGACGAGCTCCCCATCATTCCTCCGACCGTGCAGAAGGTCGAGGAGTTTCTGCGCTATACGAACCGCTCGCCGGACGAGGAAATAGCGATCTTGCGGCCGGGAAATTTGCGGGCGACGCCAGCGGTCATCGCCGCGAACGCCGTGATGGCCGGCTGCCGCCCCGAACACATGCCGATCCTGATCGCGGCCGTGGAGGCCATAGCGGATAAGAAATACAACCTGGATCAGCTTGGTACCACCGGCGGAGTAAATCCGTTCCTGCTCATCAACGGACCCATAGTCAATGAGCTGGGCATCAAGTTCGACACGGGGCTGGTCTCGAGAGGCCCGAATCCGTCTATCGGACGCGCACTCGGTTTGATCATCAGAAACGTGGCCAAGCTCAGGCCGGCAGAACAGTATATGGGAACGTTCGGTTATATCATGCCTTTCGTGCTGGCAGAGGATGAGGAGACATCCCCATGGGAGCCGTACCACGTCGAGCGCGGCTTCAGGAAAAATACGAGCACCGTGACTGCGGGCGCAACCCAGAATTGGGGCTTCCAGGCTTTCCCCTCCGGGACCGAGCCGGAAGGACATTTGAAAGCGATATGCCAGGATATCGTCAAGCGCATAGTCCTGTGGGGTCCGCTCATGCACAAGGACGCGCAAATGCTGACCGTGCTCATAACGCCTCCGGTCGCCCGAGCCCTTGCCGACGGCGGCTATTCAAAACAGGATGTTCAAAAATACTTGTTCGAGAATTCAAGGGTCAGTATCAGTCATATTGACCTCGCATTGAAATACGGCTATGCCTGGGGAGAAAGTCAAACCGTTAGCGGCCTGATCAAGATGAAATTAGGCCCTCCCGAGGAATGGCGCGACCTGGGGCCCGATGATACGGTTCCAATACTGATCTACCCCGGCGTGGTCAACATCGCCGTATGCGGCGACCCGTCCCGTAACAAGAGCATGGCGCTGCACGCGGCGTACGTGAAGCCGGTGACCAGGGAAATCAAGCTGCCGGCAAACTGGAATGAGCTGATAAGACAGAGGCCCACGGCGAGCCCGCGATGAAGATCAAGAACATTGAAGGTACGTGGTTGCATGTACCGGTGCCGGAACCACAGCAGGTATTGAGCGATTTCGGCCGCATGACTTCGTTCGATTCGGTGCTCGTGCGCGTCGAGACCGAGTGCGGCATCGTCGGTTACGGCGAGGCCAAGGAAGAGGTCGGCAGCGTCGGCAACTGCCATGCGCTGGCCGCCCTCATCAATGGCAAGTTCGCGCCGCTGCTGATCGGAGAAGATCCGCGCGACATCACTCGCCTGTGGGAGGTCATGTACAACGGCTCGCGCGACCACTATGCACTTGCCCACGGGCGGGTCTTCCCGGCGCTCGGCCGGCGCGGCGTTACGATTTCAGCCATCAGCGGGATCGACATCGCGCTGTGGGACATTCTGGGCCAGTCGCTGAATGCGCCCGTCTGGCGGCTGCTCGGCGGACGCAAGGCGAAGCGTATGCCGGCTTACGCCTCCGGCGGCTGGGCCGGCGCCGACAGGATTGGCGATCAACTCAACAGTTATATCGAGCAAGGCGGTTTCAAGGCCGTCAAGATGCGCGTTGGCGTGGTCGACGGGGCGGTTCACAACTCCGTCCGCCGGGTCAAGGCCGCGCGCGCGGCGATTGGCCCCGACATCCAGCTCATGTGTGACGCGCACGGCACCTACAACGTGGCCGAAGCCAAGCAATTCTGCCGGCAGATCGAGGAGTGCGAACTGACCTGGTTCGAGGAACCCGTCACCGCCGACGACAAGCGCGGCATGGCGGAAGTGCGCGCGTTCACTACGGTGCCGATCGCCACGGGCGAATCCGAGTTCAACCGTTTCGATTACCGCGACATCGCCGAGCTGCGCGCCGCCGACATTTTCCAGCCGGATCTCGCCATCTGCGGCGGCATCACCGAGGCCATGCGAATCGGCGCCATTGCGTCAAGCTTCAACTTGCGGCTGGCGCCGCATCTGTGGACGGGCGCGCCGGGGTTCGCCGCGGGCATGCATGTTTCTGCGGCCTCACCCGCGGGTTTCATCCTCGAATACTCGCTCGCCAAGAATCCGCTGCTGCACGACTTGTCCGAGCCCACGCCTGTGCTTGAAGACGGCATGCTGGAAATTCCCGAGCGTCCGGGCCTGGGACTGAAGATCAACGAGGACTTCGTCAGGCATTACGCCATGCGCTGATCGGACCGGAAACAAGACCATGGCCCGTCACGCCGCGTATGTCACGCCTGTGACCAAGGAAATAAGACTGCCGGCAAATTGGAATGAGCTGATAAGAAAGAGCTAGCATGCGCGTCACCGGGTCCTACGATTACATCGTCGTCGGCGCGGGCACGGCCGGCTGCGTGCTCGCCAACCGCCTCTCCGCCGACCCGAAGAATTCGGTGCTGTTGCTGGAAGCGGGCGGCAAGGACGACTGGATCTGGATCCACATTCCGGTCGGCTACCTCTTCTGCATCGGCAACCCGCGCACCGACTGGTGCTACAAGACCGAGCCCGATCCGGGCCTGAATGGCCGCTCCATCCTCTATGCACGCGGCCGGGTGCTGGGCGGCAGCTCCTCGATCAACGCCATGCTCTATCTGCGAGGTCAGGCGCGCGATTACGACGAGTGGGCGCAGCTCACCGGGGACCCGCGCTGGTCCTGGCAGAACGTGCTTCCCGTCTTCAGGCAATCCGAGGACCACTGGCGCGGTGCGGATGATTACCACGGCGCGCGCGGCGCAAGCGACGTTGCGGGCCATGAATGGCGCGTCGAGCGGCAGCGCCTGTCGTGGGAGATCCTGGACGCCTTTCGCGACGCGGCGGTAGAAGCGGGCATCGCCAAGATCGATGATTTCAATCGTGGTGAAAATGCCGGCAGCTCCCGCTTCGAGGTCAATCAGCGCCGCGGCGTGCGCGTGAGTGCCTCCAAGGCATTTCTGCGTCCCGCGATGGCGCGCGCGAACCTCACCGTTCTCACCAACGTACACGTGAAAAAACTGCGGCTTGAAGGCCGGCGCGTGCTCGGCGTGGAGTTCTTCCAGGGGCGCGATGAAGTTTTCGCCGCGGCGAAGCGCGAGACCCTGCTCGCAGCGGGCAGCATCGGCTCGCCGCAGCTCCTGCAGCTCTCGGGCATCGGACCGGCAGCGCTGTTGCACCAGCACGGCATTGCCGTCGTGCACGACCTGCCCGGCGTCGGCGAGAACCTGCAGGATCACCTGCAGTTGCGCATGGCGTTCAAGGTAAAGGACGTGCTGACCCTCAACACCCTCACGAACTCGTGGTGGGGCAAGGTGAAAATGGCACTCGAATACGCGCTCCACCGCACGGGGCCCTTGACCATGGCGCCCTCGCAACTGGGTGCGTTCCTGAAGAGCGACCCGTCGCAGGCGACGCCCAATCTCGAGTTCCACGTGCAGCCCTTGAGTCTCGACAAGTTCGGCGACCCGCTGCACCCCTTCCCGGCTTTCACCGCGAGCGTGTGCAACCTGCGGCCCGCCTCGCGCGGCCACATCCGGATCAAGTCGCCCGACTCGCGCGCCCACCCGGCGATTACCCTGAACTACCTCTCGACGTTGGCGGATCAGGGCATTGCCGCGCAGTCGCTGCGGATAGTGCGCCGCATCATCACCGGCACGCAGACGATGAAGCGCTACTCGCCCGAGGAATTCGTGCCGGGGCCGGGCTTTCAGTCGGAGGAGGAACTGGTCAAGGCCGCGGGCAACGTGGGCACCACGATCTTCCACCCGGTGGGCACCTGCAAGATGGGGCGCGCGGACGACCCGGCGGCGGTGGTCGATCCTGAGCTGCGAGTGCGCGGCATCGAGCGCCTGCGCGTAATCGATGCGTCGATCATGCCGACCATCACCTCGGGCAACACCAACTCGCCGACGCTAATGATCGCGGAGCGCGGCAGTGCGCTGGTAATTCAGGCGTCCGCTGCAAGGAATTCGTGAAAATCCGGTTTCCGATACCGCCTGACTTGCCACCCGAAAAAAACGCCCCAGGAGCAGCCGGGGCGCGGGCCAGAGCTTGCTTCGCTTTGGTGCTTGGAATAGATTGCTCGGTAATCGACCGATAATCCCGCTCAAGACTAGCCCTTCGGGATTTCCTTGCTCGGATCCAGGAACGGCAGGGCGACCACGGTTGCCTTGCGCTCGCCCGCGCCGGGGATTTCCACGCACACAGCGGTGCCGAGCGCAGCATGCGCGACAGGCAGCATCGCGTAGCCGATATTCTTTTTGAGCCGGGGCGACCAGATCGCGGAAGTCACCCGGCCGGTGGTTTCACCCCCGGCCTTAACCGGCCATCGCGTTGCGTTAAACTCGATGCGATCGCCCTCGATCTCGATTCCTGCGAGCTTCCGCGTCACGCCTTCGGCCTTGATCCGCTTCAGCGCGTCGCGCCCGACATAGTCCGTCCGCTTATCTTCATCCACGAGCCGTTGTAGCCCGACCTCGTAGACGTTGTTCTCGAGCGTCATGTCGGCGCCCCAGTTGAGGATGCCGGCCTCGATGCGGCGGATATCGGAGGGGCCGGTCGGGCGGATCTTATGCGGGCGTCCCGCCTCCATGATGCGCTCCCAGAGCGCGTCGCCCCGGCTGCCGTCCCTTAGATAGATCTCGTAGCCAACCTCGCCGCTCCAGCCGGTGCGCGTGACCACCACCGGAATGCCGTCGAGCGCGGTTTCGAAGAACCAGTAATAACGCAAGTTGGTCGCGGCCTCGCCAAAGAGCGAGCGTACAAGCTCCCTGGCTTTCGGGCCCTGGATTTGCAAGGGAGAAACGTCGGGTTCCGTGATATTGACGCGCAGGCCAGATTTTAGCGCGACGCCGCGCGCCCACAGCAACACGTCGCTGTCCGCGAGCGCAAGCCAGAAATGGTTCGCGCCGAGCCGCAGCAGCACCGGATCGTTGATTATGCCGCCATCCTCCGCAGTGAGGACGACGTACTTGCCTTGCCCGACCGCGCAGCGCGAGAGGTCACGCGGCGTCAGCATGTCGGTGAAGGCGAAAGCGTCGTGACCCGTGATCTCGACCTGGCGCTCGACCGCGACGTCCCACAGCGCGACGTGATTAATAAGGTGCCAGTACTCCTCCTCGAGATCGCCGAAGCAGATCGGGAACAGCATGTGGTTGTAAACCGTGTACGCCTGCGCGCCGTAGCGCTGCGTAGCGTTGAAGAACGGGCTGCGGCGCAGGCGCGCACCGCGCTGGACGAGGTTCATGTCGAAAGGCATAAGAACGGTGACGAATGATGGTTGACGGAATAGAAACCGTGAGTGTGAGATCACGAAATCTTACGCCGAACTTGAGCCTGACATCGTCATGAACATTCTTGTAGCCGCGTCCAGCTGCCTGGCACGTCGTTCATGACGGCTTGCTCAACCCACCGGATGGGTATTGTCGTAGCGCAAATGAACGCGCCGCCACGGGCTCCAGTCCAAGCCGTAAAGCGGGGGAAACTCGCGATCGGTGCCGAATATCATCGGGTAATCCCAATTGAGCACGTAGACGCGCAGCTCGAATGCGGCAGCGACCCGGGGTCACGCGCGAAGGGGCGGCGCGGACCTGATGGTATGATCGTTGCCTTATTTCTGAGGGAGACGGCAATGACAGTTGCAACAGCCACGAGCGCGAAATTTCATTACGTCTGCGCGCACGATATGCGGGCCGAGAATCCGCTCAATATCCGGCTTGAGCAGATGTGGAATGCGGTTCGAGACGAAACGCAGGGACAGCTCGAGGTCGAGCTCATACCCTGGGGCGCCGCCGGCTCTTCCAAGGTCTCGCTCACCAAACTGCTGAACAACGAAATCGCCTTTCATATGGTTTCGGGCATGCCGCTTTCGACCCTGGTCCCGGTCGCGGCGATGGAAGGGCTGCCCTTCGCCTACCGCTCCGAGGCAGAGGCGTGCCGCATATTCGATGGCGAATTCGGCAACCTGCTGCGCGGGGAGATAGCCGCCAAAGGCCTCGTGGTATTTCCCAATATCTGGCCGCAGGGCTTCAATCAGATCACGAGCAGCACCGTGCCCATCCGGACAGTGGAAGACCTCAAGGGCTTCAAGCTGCGCACCGCGCAGGTCCCCTACAAGGTTGACCTGTTCCGCTCGCTCGGCTGCGATCCGCAGCAGATCTACTATCAGGCCGTCTACGACAACCTGAAAAGCGGCGCCGCATCGGGACAGGAGACGCCGTACCTTTACGTGGAAATGGATAAATTCGTCGAGGTGCAAAAATACCTGAGCGTGACGAATCACCGCCTGGGATCGTTCTGGATGTGCGCGCATCCGGACAGCTGGAATGCACTTCCCGCGAAGGTCAAAGACAGCGTCGAGCGCAACGCGAAAAAATACGTCGCGCTTTTCCGTGAAGACATGGTCAAGGCCAACGCGGAGGCGGCCAGGCGGCTCAAGTCGAGGCTCGTTTTCAACGCGGCCGATACTTCGACGTTCGTCGAGCGCCTGAAACAGAACGGCTTTTACAGCCGCTGGCGCAGGGAATTCGGCGCGAAGGCGTGGTCCCTGCTCGAAGCCCAGCGCGGTCCCCTGCCGTAGGTCTCAGTAGATGGACAAGAAGCACTTCTTGCGCGCATCATGCATAATAAGCGGTGGATTTTTTGAGAGGAGAATTGAAATGCGTACTGTAAAACTGTTAACCGCAATTGCCATCCCGGCGGCGCTGGCGGTGCTGGCGATGCCGGCAGCGCACGCCGCACAGCCGGCCTACCCGGAAAAACCGATCCGGTTCGTCATCGGCAGCGCGCCGGGCTCGGGTCCCGACATCATTGCGCGGGCCCTGGCCGACCGGTTGTACGGGGCGTGGGGCCAGCGGATCGTCGTTGATTCCAGGCCCGGTGTGGCCGGGATCCTCAGCGCCGAGCTGGTATTGCGCTCGGCAGCCGATGGGTACACGTGGATGATGCTGACCTCGCAGTTGCATGTCGCGACCGCGGTATATCCCAACGTCAAGTTCGACCTCGAAAAGGATTTCGCCTCGATCAGTCTGATCGGAACGGTACCGTTTGTTCTCGCGGTCAATCCTGAGCTGCCTGCGAAGTCGATTCGCGAGCTGATCGAGCTCGCGAAAAAGACGCCGGGAGCGATCCAATATGGCTCAGCCGGCACCGGTGCGACCGAGCATCTCTCCGGGGTCCTGTTCACGCGTATGACGGGCACCAACATGCTGCATGTGCCCTACAAGGGCATCGCCGAGGCCCTCGCTGCCACGATGGGGAACGAGGTGCATCTCACCTACGCGGTCCTCCCGGCCGCGCGGTCCATAGTCCAGTCCGGACGGGTAAGGGCGCTGGCCGTCACCAGCCGGAAGCGTGCTGCAATGCTTCCCGACGTGCCGACGATCTCGGAAACGGTTCCCGGCTACGAGACGCTCGGCTGGTACAGTGTAGTAGCCCAAACCGGCACGCCGCCCGCGATACTGGCCAAGGTGAGCGCCGAAATCGTCAAAGCGGTCAAGGAGCCGCAATTCGGCGAACTGCTCAAATCGCTGGGACTCGAAATCGTCGGCAGCTCGCGCGCGGAACTCGATGCATTCCGGCGCGACCAGAGGAAGCGGCTCGACGAATTGATCAAAGCCTCCGGCGTAAGCGTTAAATAAGGCCGCCCGACGCTGCGCCGCGGTGGCATGCCTGCCGCGGCGCAACGGCAGTGCCGGTCAGGCGCGGCAGTTGCGTTCGATGAAGTCCTGGACTGCAACGGCGTCCGCGTCGAGCACCGTGAAGCGCTGCGGCAGGCGCTCGAGGTTTTCGAGGCTCGCCGGACGCTCGGGGTCGCGGCCGAGCGCCTCCCGGATCGTTTCCGTAAACTTGACCGCCAGCGCGGTCTCCAGGCATACCAGCGGCACGCCTTCCTCGCGGTATTCGAGCCCGACCTTGAGGCCGTCAGCGGTATGGGTATCGATGATCTGGTTGCACTCGCGATAGACGCGGCGGATGGTTTCAAGACGGTCTTGATGCGTGCTCGATCCCGACACGAAGCCGAAGCGCGGCACGCGGTCGAACAACGGCGTAGCGGAGAGGTCGAACGCGCCATCGCTGTCGAGCTGCCGCCACAAGCGCCGCACCAGCTCTGCGTCGCGCCCGGTCAGGTCGTAGATGAAGCGCTCGAAGTTCGACGCCTTTGAAATATCCATGGACGGGCTCGAAGTCTGCACCACCTGCTGCGGCGGCCGCACGCGATAGACGCCGGTGCGGAAAAATTCATCGAGCACGTTGTTCTCGTTGGTGGCGAGGATCAGCTTCCCGATCGGCAGTCCCATCGAGCGCGCGATGT
>JACPTJ010000414.1 GCA_016192835.1 Betaproteobacteria bacterium | reverse complement strand
CGTCGTAGGGAAAGCCGGGGATGCGCGCCACGCTCGCGCCGGCGGCGATGATGCAGTGGTCGAACGATACGGTCTTGACGCCATCTTGGGTCGCGACGCGGAGTGTGTGCGGTGAAGCGAATTCGCCACGGCCCTGAATGACCGTGACTTTACGCTGCCTGGCGAGCGCGCCCAGTCCCTGGGTCAGCTTGCGGATCACGCCATCCTTCCACGCGCGCAGTTTGTCGATTTCGATTTTCGGCTTCCCGAACGTGACGCCGCTGCGCTCCATCTCACCGGCTTCGGCGATTACTTTCGCGACATGCAGCAGCGCTTTCGATGGAATGCAGCCGACGTTCAGGCATACCCCGCCCAGCGTCGGGTAGCGCTCGATCAGCACGACTTGCTTGCCGAGATCGGCGGCACGGAACGCCGCGGTATAGCCACCGGGACCCGCGCCGAGCACGACGACCTCGGCGTGGATGTCGCCGCGTGCTGTTGGCGGCGCAGGGGGAGAGGCGACAGGCGCAACAGGCGCAGCCGCCGGCGCGCTCTTCGCCGGCGCTGCCGGCACGTCCGCGGCGGACGCTGCAACCGCAGCCGCGTCCCCGGCATCGAGCGTGAGAATCAGCGTGCCTTGGGAAACCTTGTCGCCGACCTTGACCCTGAGTTCCCTGACCGTGCCCGCCTGCGGCGCGGGTATCTCCAGCGTCGCCTTGTCGGACTCGAGCGTGATCAGCGGATCTTCGGGCTTGACGCTGTCGCCGGGCTTGACCAGCACTTCGACGATCGGGACGTCCGTGAAATCGCCGATATCGGGGACTTTGACTTCGATGAGCGGGCTCATTGCATTCGCCAGTGAAGGAGTGAAGGAGTGAAGGGGTGAACGAGTGAAGGAGTGAAAGAGTGAAAGAGTGAAGAAGTGAAGATGCAGATACTCCCTCTCCCCCGGAACCGGGGGAGAGGGCGGGGGTGAGGGGGTTCACACATTCACGCCTTCACTCCTTCACGTTCTTATCTCTCCGTGGCCGAACACAACCCATTTCAGCGACGTCAATCCCTCGAGGCCGACCGGGCCGCGGGCGTGCAGCTTGTCGGTCGAAATGCCGATTTCGGCGCCGAGGCCGTATTCGTAGCCGTCGGCGAAGCGCGTCGACGCGTTGACCATCACCGAGCTCGAATCGACTTCGCGCAGGAAGCGCCGCGCGCGCGCTTCGTCTTCGGTGACGATCGCGTCGGTATGCTGCGAGCCGTAGCGCGCGATGTGGTCGATGGCCTGATCGAGCCCGTCGACGATGCGCACCGCCAGAATCGCGGCGAGGTATTCGGTGTACCAGTCTTCCTCGGTTGCCGCCTTGATCTGCGGCGCATCCGGGCCGAAGGCGGAGCGCAAAATCTGCAGCGCCGCGGTGTCGCCGCGCAGCTCGATGCCTTTGTCGAAATAAATTTTGGCAAGCCTGGGCAGTACCTCGTCCGCGACGCCGCGCGCAACCAACAGCGTCTCCATGGTATTGCAGGTTCCCAGCCGCTGCGTCTTGGCGTTGTCGGCGATGCGGATCGCTTTGTCGAGGTCGGCCTTGTCGTCGATGTAGACGTGGCACACGCCGTCGAGATGCTTGATCATCGGAATGCGCGCCTCCCGCATCACGCGCTCGATCAGGCTTTTGCCGCCGCGCGGCACGACGATGTCAACGTATTCGTTCAGGCGCAGCAGCTCGCCGACCGCGGCGCGGTCGGTGGTCTCTATCACCTGCACCGCGGTTGCGGGCAGCCCGGCGCCTTTGAGGCCTTCGTGCACGCACGCCGCGATCGCCTGGTTGGAGTGGATCGCTTCCGAGCCGCCGCGCAGGATCGCGGCGTTGCCCGATTTCAGACATAGCCCGGCAGCATCAGCGGTGACGTTGGGGCGCGCCTCGTAAATGATCGCGACCACACCGAGCGGCACGCGCATGCGGCCGACCTCGATTCCCGACGGCTGCCGCTTGAGGCCGCTGATTTCACCGACGGGATCGGGAAGCTTGACGATCTGCAACAGCCCGTCGGCCATGCCGGCGATGGTTTTTTCGGTGAGCGTGAGGCGGTCGATCAGCGGCGCATCGAGCTTTTTCGCGCGCGCGGCTTTGAGGTCTATTGCATTTGCGTCGAGCAGGCGCTTCATGTCGCGCTCGATCGACTGCGCGGTGAGCGTCAAAGCCTGGTTCTTGGTCGCGGTGTCGGCGCGGGCGACGAGCCGCGCAGCAGCGCGCGCCTGCTTGCCGACGCCGACCATGTAGCTCTGTATGTCCTGTATGTCCATATGCGTGACGCGTGAGAGGGAAAACCCGTCGCAGCCCAATCCCCACGCGGGTTTCGCGGGGATTTTACCGCGTTTTCGCGGCACTCGGTCGGGCCGAGGCAAAGCGCAGCCCGAGCTGCAGCAATTCGTCCCACACGTCGCCTTTGGCGAGGCCTTTGATCATGTGATCGATGCCAGCCGCGTGCACGAGGGCCGCTTCGGCCTGCTGCGCGGTGAAACGCTTGATGTGGCGTTGCATCAGGTTCTGGCGCGCGGGTCCCCAGACGCGCGCTTCGCGCATCGCTTGCTGGAGTGGGCGGCCCGTGGCAAGCGCGGCGAGCAGTCTGGCGATCGCACGGATTTCTTCGGTGAGCGCCCACAGCACGAGCGGCGGAGCGGCGCCTTCGCCCTGCAGAGCGTCGAGCACGCGCGCAAGATGCTGTGTGTCGCCGGCGATCAGGACTGCGCCGAGGTCGAATACATCAAAGCGCGCGACGTCGAACACCGCTTCTCTGACCTGCTCGAACTCGAGCCTGCCGGGCGGGAACAACAGGGCGAGCTTCTGCACTTCCTGATACGCGGCGAGCAGGTTGCCTTCGACGCGCTCGGCGATGAATTCGAGCGTTTCCTCGCCGGCGTGCTGTTCCTGGGCTTTAAGGCGTTCCGCGATCCACGCCGGCAGTGCGCTGCGGGCGACCTGCTTCGCCTCCACCATCGCGCCAGCGGCGTCGAGCGCTGCAAACCACGCCGCCTTCTGCCCGCGCCAGTCGATTCCGGGAAGGCAGCCGAGCGTGATGGTCTCGGTGGGCAGCCGCGCGCATAAATCCTGCAGCGCCTGGCTGCCTTCGCTGCCGGGCTTGCCGCTCGGGATGCGCAGCTCGAGGATGCGGCGGGAGGCGAACAGCGACTGCGACTGCGCGCTCATCCTGAGCTGCGACCAGTCGAAGTGCTGTTCCGCGGTCAGCACTTCGCGTTCGCCGTAGCCGTCCGCGCGCGCTCTGGCGCGCAGGCGGTCCGCCGCTTCGAGCGCGAGCAGCGGCTCGTCCCCGAACACGGTATACAGCGGGGCGAGTCCGCGCTTGAGGTGCTGAGGGAGCTGTTCCGTGGAAAGACGCATCAACTGTCGATTCGCGTGACCTGCAGGCGGCGCACCAGCTGCTGCACGGCGTCGTTCTGCATGTCGCGATAAAGCAACGCTTCTTCCTGCTCTTTCGCGATCACGTCGGTATCGCTGTACGACAGGTCGCGCCGCAGCAGGATTTCGCTCGGCGGAATGTGTTCCTTGTTCTTCTGGTCATAGAGGCGGTACGACACGCGGTAGCGCAGCGTGATTTCGCGCACGCGCCCGCTCCCGGACAATGACAGGATCGCGCGCTCGCGCCCCTCCGCGATAATCTGCAGCGTGACCTGCGCGTCCTTCGGATTGTCCGTGACTCGCGTCTGGCTGCCGGCGCGCACCGCACGGGCGAGCTGGCTGGCGAACGAGGACGGACCGCCCGTCTGCACGTACATCGATTCGAACGGCAGCGCCGCCTGGCCGCGCAGCTGGAAGCCGCAGGATGCGAGCAGCACGGCCATGATGGCCATGCTGCTCGCCGTGAGGCGTGAGGCGCGAGGCGCGAGGAGTAAAAACCTGGTGGCGGCGCGCCAAATTCCTGCTGTCGTGTTCTTCACTCCTTACTCTTCACTTTTTACGCCTCACGCTTCACTCGCTACACTACTACATTTACCAGCCGGCCGGGGACGACGATGACTTTTTTCACCGGCTGGCCGCTGACGTGCTTCTGCACGTTCGGGTTCTGCATCGCAAGCTTTTCGATTTGCGTGCGGTCGGCGTCCTTCGCCACCCGCATGTTGCCGCGCAGCTTGCCGTTGACCTGCAGCACCAGTTCGATTTCGTCGGCTATCAGCGCCTGCGGGTCCGGTTCCGGCCACGGCGCGGTCAGGATGTCTTCGCCATAGCCAAGTTCGCGCCAGAGCTCATGTGTAATGTGCGGCGTGATCGGCGCCAAGAGTCGCAATAGGACGCCATAACCCTCCGTGATAATTACCTCATCTATCGCTAGTCTCTGATCGCCTTTCCCTTCCTCCGTTAACAAAGGAAGTTGCGCGAGCGAATTTAACATCTTCATGGATGCAGAAATGACGGTATTGAATTGATGGCGACGGTAATCGAAATTCGCTTGCTGAAGGGCTAAGTGAATTTCTCGTCGAATTGTGCGCTTATCGTTCGACACCTTGCTCCATTCAATCTGGCCGGCCCGCTGCGGGGTCCTTTTTGCGCTATCCCAGGCTATCCAAGGCCTATGCTCGCAAGCGAACGCCCAAAGTCTCTTCAAAAAACGTGACGCGCCTTCGACGCCGCTGTCCGACCATTCGAGCGTTTGCTCGGGCGGGCTCGCGAACATCATGAAAAGCCGCGCGGTGTCCGCGCCGTGTTCCTCGATCAGCGACTGCGGATCGACGCCGTTGTTCTTTGACTTCGACATGGTGCCGATGCCGCCGGATTCGACCGGCAGGCCGTCGGCGCGCAGCACCGCGCTCACATGCTTGCCCGTTTCGTCGGTCTTGATCTCGACTTCGGCCGGATTGAAGTAGCTGATGCGGCCGCCGTCGGTCTTGCGGAAATAGATTTCGTTCAGCACCATGCCCTGCGTCAGCAGGTTCAGGAACGGCTCGTCGAACGCGACGAGTCCCAGATCGCGCATCACCTTGGTCCAGAAGCGCGAATACAGCAGGTGCAGGATCGCGTGCTCGATGCCGCCGATGTACTGATCGACCGGCAGCCAGTATTTGACGCGCTCATCGACCATCGCGTTCATCTGGCCGGCGCACGCGAAGCGCGTGTAGTACCACGACGAGTCGACGAAGGTGTCCATGGTGTCGGTTTCGCGCTGCGCGGGCTTGCCGCACTTCGGGCACGGGCAGTTCAGAAAATCGGCGCGCCGGTTGAGAGGGTTGCCGCTGCCGTCGGGCACGCAGTCCTCGGGCAGCACCACCGGCAGCTGAGCGTCGGGCACCGGCACGTCGCCGCAGGCGCCGCAGTGTACGAGCGGAATCGGCGTGCCCCAATAGCGCTGGCGGGAAATGCCCCAGTCCCGAAGCCGCCACAAGACCTGTTTCTCGCCGAGTCCCTGGGACTCGAGATCGGCGGCAATCGCATCCACCGCTTGCGCGTAGGCGAGGCCGTCGTATTTTCCCGAGTGGACGCAGTGGCCGTTTTCCTTGTCCGCATACCATTCCTGCCACGCATCCGTGCTGAAAGTCCTGCCTGCCACGTCGATCACCTGCGCGATCCGCAGGCTGTGCTGTTTGGCAAAGTGGAAGTCGCGCTCATCGTGACCTGGCACGCCCATCACGGCACCCTCGCCGTAGCTCATCAGCACGTAATTGCCGACCCAGACTTCGATCTTCTCGCCGGTCAGAGGATGCGTCACCAGGATGCCGGTCGGCATGCCTTTCTTTTCCATCGTCGCAACGTCTGCTTCCATCACCGAGCCGCGCTTGCACTCGTCGACAAAGCGGGCGAGTCCGTGGTTGTTCTTTGCGGCGTGGGTCGCGAGCGGATGCTCGGCGGCGACCACGCAGAAGGTGACGCCCATGATGGTGTCGGCGCGGGTGGTGAATACCCACAGTAATCCTTTATGCATGCCTTCGGCACGCTCGACGCTTCCCTCTCCCTCCGGGAGAGGGATTGAGGGTGAGGGGTTGCTGCCATTCCCTGTTGGGCCCTCACCCCTAGCCCCTCTCCCGGAGGGAGAGGGGAACGTAGTGCCGCCGCTCGGCGCGGCGGGTAATTCATACGGAAACGCAAAACGCACGCCGTAGCTCCTGCCGATCCAGTTCGCCTGCATCGTTTTCACGCGCTCGGGCCAGCCCGGCAGCGCATCGAGTGCGGCAAGCAGCTCGTCGGCGTAGCGGGTAATCGCCATGTAATACATCGGGATTTCGCGCTTCTCGATGAGCGCGCCGGTGCGCCAGCCGCGGCCGTCGATCACCTGCTCGTTGGCGAGCACGGTCTGATCGACCGGGTCCCAGTTGACGGTGCCGGTCTTCTTGTAGACGAGCCCTTGCTCGAGCATGCGCAGGAACAGCCACTGATTCCAGCGGTAATAGTCAGGGCTGCAGGTCGCGAGTTCGCGCCCCCAGTCGATCGCGAAACCAAGCGAGACGAGCTGCTTTTTCATGTAGGCAATGTTGTCGCGCGTCCATTGCGCCGGCGGCACATGGTTCGCCATTGCCGCGTTCTCGGCGGGCAGGCCGAACGCGTCCCAGCCCATCGGCTGCAGCACATTGCAGCCGCGCATGCGGTGGTAACGGGTCAGCGCATCGCCTATGGTATAGTTTCGCACGTGGCCCATATGCAGCTTGCCGGACGGATAAGGGAACATCGACAGGCAGTAGTATTTGGGTTTGCCGGGCGTTTCCACGGCGCGGAACGAGCGTTGGTCTTCCCAGTATTGCTGGGCCTCGCGCTCGATTGCGTGGGCGTTGTATTTGTTCTGCATGCCTGCCTGAAACTCGATGGATGAATCAAGGATCAAACGGCGAATTATACCCGCAACGCATCTGAAATCTTGCCGCTGCTGTATCGGCATGTGTAATCCTGACTTTAAGAGGCTGGGAATGAAGGTCAAAGCGTTTCTGACAGCATTGCTGATGCTGGCGGCGAGTTCCGCGCTGGCGGCAGCGCGCGCCGATATCGTGGTCGAAGGCGTGCAGGCTCCGGCGTGGGTGGAGCGTGCGAGCGGCGCTCGCGGTCCGCTCGCGATCGGCATGGCGCTCGGCAACAAGGACCGGATTTTCACCGGTCCGGGCTCGCGCGCATTGCTGCGGCTCGCCGACGGCAGCCTGATCAAGCTCGGCGAGAATGGCGTGCTCGCGCTCGACGATCTCGGCCAGAGGAAAATCAACCTCAAGGACGTGGTCACGGCCTCGCTCGATGTGGTGAGCGGCGCGTTCCGCTTCACCACGCAGGTGCTCTACAAGTTCCGCGGCGAGCGCGACGTCAAGGTCAGGATTTCGACGACTACCGCCGGCATCCGCGGCACCGACTTGTGGGGCAAGGCCGACAGCACGCGCGACATCGTATGCCTGATCGAAGGCAGTATCACGGTCGCGCACGGCACGGACGCGTTCACGATGGATCAGCCGATGTCTTTCTATATCGCGCCGAAGAACGAGCCGCCGCTGCCGGTGGCGAAGGTATCGCAGCAGCAGCTCGACCAGTGGTCGGTTGAGACCGAGATTACCGCTGGGGCCGGCGCGCTACGCCGCGGCGGCCAATGGAAAGTGACTCTCGCCGAGGCCAACAACCAGGACGATGCGCTCGGCATCTACGACCGGCTGCGCGACGCCGGTTACGCGGCGGAGATCCGGCCGCTGAAAAGCGCAGCCGGGCAGATCTACCGCGTGCGCATCGCGCATTTGCCGAGCCGGCAGGAAGCCGAAGCGCTCGCCGGCAAGCTCAAGGGCAGGATGGGAATCGCCGAGCCGAAAGTTTCGCGATGATTACTGAGTATTCCGAAACCGGACGACAGGCCGGTTTCGCTCGACGCTCCCCTCGCCCCCTGGGAGAGGGGCTGGAGGTGAGGGATCGAGCGATGTAACGTAGTTATGTAAAGCTCGATAGATGAATCCGTCATTTCTTTCCGGCCTCAACGAGCAGCAACTCGAAGCCATCACGCTGCCGGCCCAGCCGGCGCTGATCCTCGCCGGGGCGGGCAGCGGCAAGACCCGCGTTCTGACCACCCGCATCGCATGGCTGATCCAGACGGGACAGGCGAGCCCGGCCGGATTGCTGGCGGTGACTTTCACCAACAAGGCGGCGAAGGAAATGCTCGCGCGCATCAGCTCGATGCTGCCGATCAACACGCGCGGCATGTGGGTCGGCACCTTCCACGGCTTGTGCAACCGCATGCTGCGCGCGCATTACCGTGAAGCGGGGCTGCCGCAGCTCTTTCAGATTCTCGACAGCCAGGACCAGCTCGCGCTGATCAAGCGCCTGATGAAGGCCGCCAACGTCGACGACGAGAAGTACCCGCCGCGCCAGGTCGCTTGGTACATCAACAGCCACAAGGACGACGGCAGGCGCGCGATGGACGCCGACGCGTACGACAGTTTTTCGCGCCGCATGCAGGAGCTCTACGCCGCTTACGATGAGCAGTGCCAGCGCGAAGGCGTCGTCGATTTCGCCGAGCTCCTGCTGCGCTGTTTTGATCTGCTGTCAAAAAATGAAATCCTGCGCGACCATTACCGCGGCCGCTTCCGCCACATCCTGGTCGATGAATTCCAGGACACCAATCGCCTGCAATACCGGTGGCTGCGGCTGCTGGCCGGCAAGGACAACCCGATCTTTGCGGTCGGAGATGACGATCAGTCGATTTTCGCCTTTCGCGGCGCATCGGCGGCGAACATGCAGGACCTGCAGCAGGACTTCGCGGTCGAGAAGGTGATCAAGCTCGAGCAGAACTACCGCTCGCACGGCCACATTCTCGATGCGGCCAACGCGCTGATCGGACACAACCGCCGGCGGCTCGGCAAGAACCTGTGGACCGCCGCGAGCAAAGGCGAGCCGTTGCGCGTCTATGAAGCCGCGACCGATATCGACGAGGCGGGTTTCATCGTCGAGGAAGTGAAGGCGCTGCACGGCGAGGGCGTGCGCCTGTCGGAGATCGCGCTGCTTTACCGCTCGAATGCGCAATCGCGCGTGCTGGAGCACGCGCTGTTCAGTGCCGGTATCGCTTACCGCGTCTATGGCGGGCTGCGCTTTTTCGAGCGCCAGGAAATCAAGCACGCGCTCGCCTACCTGCGGCTGCTGGCGAGCGATGACGACGCCGGCGCGCTTACCCGCGTGATCAATTTTCCCGCGCGTGGCATCGGCAATCGCAGCCTCGAACAATTGCAGGACCTTGCACAAGCCCGCGGCGTGAGCCTGTGGACGGCGGCGGTCGAGAAAGCGGGAGGCGAGAGCGGGGGAGCGAAAGGCGTTCCAGCTTTCGTGGCGCTGATCGCCGGCATGCGCGCAGCGACCGCGAGCCTGCCGCTGCCGGAAATCATCGAGCACGTGATCGAGCACAGTGGTCTGACGCCGTATTACCGGAACGAGCGCGACGGCACCGACCGGCTGGAAAATCTCGGCGAGCTGGTCAATGCGGCTTCCGCGTTTGTGTCCGACAAGCAGCAGGAAGACACGAGCCTCACCGCCTTCCTCGCGCACGCCGCGCTCGAGGCCGGAGAAAACCAGGCCGAGGCCGGCACTGACGCGCTGCAGCTGATGACGGTGCATTCGGCCAAGGGGCTGGAGTTTCACAGCGTGTTCATCAGCGGGCTCGAGGAGGGCCTGTTCCCGCATGAAAACAGCCTGTCGGAGGCCGACGGCAGGGAAGAGGAGCGGCGGCTGATGTACGTGGCGCTGACGCGCGCGCGGCGGCGGCTTTATCTGTCGCTGGCGCAAAGCCGCATGCTGCACGGGCAGACGCGCTACAACATTGCGTCGAGTTTTTTCGAGGAAATTCCCGCTGCGCTGATGAAGCGCATCGGTTCACGGTTCAGAAGCGAGAGTTCGCGGTTCAGATCTCAAAGCGCGGGTCCGCGCGTAGCGGGTCCCCGCGCTGCAACCACTCAACCCTCAACCTTCGGCTCGCAGGCGGATACACCCTGGCGCATCGGGCAGAACGTGACGCATCCGAAATTCGGCGCCGGCGTGATCGTCAACGCCGAAGGGGGCGGTGTCGACGCGCGCGTGCAGGTGAATTTTCACCGCAACGGCACCAAATGGCTGGCGTTGGAATACGCCAAGCTCGCTCCCGCTTAGTTTGGTGCAAAACCTCGTAAACCGTTATTGCGACTCCGGGGCGGCGACAAACAGGTCCTTGTAGCCGGCGTAAATCGACGGCACCAGGATCGGCGCGAGCAGCCACAGGCCCAGATCGGGCTGGCGCGCCGCGAGGCTGAGCGGCATCATGACCACGACCGGCACCAGCACCGCCACGCCGTACACGAGGAACGGCCGAATGTTCCTGAGGCACGCCCACAGGCTCATCATCAGCGCAGGCACCGGCTTCATGTCGTTGAAGAATACCAGCAGCGGCGCAAACCAGACCGCCATCATCAGCGGTACGGACAGCAGCAGTCCCGCCAGCAGGGCGAGCACCATGCTGGGCGCGGCGGCGCGCATGGCCTGTATCGTCTCGGGCGTGGCGCCGCCTGCAGCCATGGTCTTGGAAACGCTGCTGATCGCCTCGCCGCCGATCAGCACCATCGCCATCAGCGTGAGGAACTGGCCGACCAGCGATACCCCGCCGATCGTGACCAGTCGCGCCGCGTTCCTGAGAAAGCCGCTCGCCAGATAGCCCAGCCGCAGCGGCTTGCCCTGCTCGAGCGCCTCCGCGCCGTGGGCCAGGCCGGCGAGAAAATTCGGTGCGGTCAGCACGGCGATCAAGCCGACCAGCGGAATCGCGAGCAACACCCGGCTGCCGATGAAAAGCAGCGCGATCAGCAGCAGCCACAGCGGCGGATTGCGGCGGAAAATCAGCATGCCCGCCGCAATCCAGCGCCATCCATGCGAAGCGTCGACGATCCGGATGTTCATGCTCATGGTACGAATAATGACCGCAATTCGGCTTCGCACGCAACGTGATGTTCGAGGACGCGCTGGACCTCGCGCGGATCTTTGGCGTGCGTGAGCAAGCCGGGCCGCGGCAGATACAGATCGTACAGCCGCGAGATCCAGAAGCGCAATGCGCCGGCGCGCAGCAACACCGGCCACGCGCCGCGCTCGATGGCGGTGAACGGCCGCACGCGGTGATACGCCGCGAGCAGCGCCGCAGTGCGGCTGCGGTCGAGCGCGCCTCCCTCCGTGCCGCACCAGTCATTGACCGCAATCGCCACGTCATAGAGCAGCGCGTCGTTGCAGGCGAAATAGAAGTCGATGATGCCGCCGACACGCTCCCCGTCCCACAGCACGTTGTCGCGGAACAAATCGGCGTGTATCACGCCGCGCGGCAGGTCTTCGCCGCGGTAGAGCGCCTGAAAGCGCACTTCCTCCTGCAATAACGCCGCGGCGCGCGCATCGAGAAACGGCAGCACGTTCGGCATCGCGGCCCGCCACCACCTGGCGCCGCGCGGATTCGGCATTTCAGCGCGGTAGCTTGCGCCCGCGAGATGCATTTGCGCGAGCAATCCACCGATCGTCGCGCAGTGCCCGGCATCGACCTGTTGGAGATCGCGCCCCGGCACGCACGTTACGATCGCGGCCGGCCTGCCGTTCAATTCGCCGAGATACTCGTTGCCGAGGTTGGCGATCGGCTGCGGGCTCGGGATGCCATGGCGCGCGAGATGCGCCATCAGCTCGAGGTAGAACGGCAGTTCGCTCGACTTGAGCTTCTCGAAGAGCGTCAGGACGTAGCGGCCGTGCGTGGTGGTGACGTAATAGTTGGTGTTTTCGATTCCGGCAGCGATGCCCTCGAGCCGCGTAAGCGTGCCGATCGAATAGTTCCTGAGCCACGCCGACAGCTGCTCGGGTGTGACGGTGGTGAAGACGGACATGTTAGTGAATGGTGACTAGTGACTGGTGACTAGTAACTGGTAACCAGTAACTGGACAAATCTGCTTTTGCTAATCACCAATCACTGATCACCAATCACCAATCACCAATCACCAATAATTACCAGGAATGGATGGTCCACATCGGCGGGCGGATGCCGGAATCGAGGCCTTCCTGCCGCGTCATCCTGCCGTCGCCTTTTTCGTCGATCAGATAATACGGTACCCCGTGGGCTGGGGTGACCTTGAGCATGTAGAGCTTACCGCCGACGCGATATTCCTCGACCGTATCGCTGCCGCGCTTGATGATCGTGACCTGCGGCTCGAGTGCCGGGTCGAGCTCGAAACCGGGCGGCGGCGAAGGCGGATCGGGTATCGGCTGCAAAACGCCGGCCCGCTCCGCGGCCACCGCGGGCAGCACGATGCAAAACAGCAATGCGGCAAGCACGTTGCGCATATCAACATTCCCTCGGACTGAGGTTCATATTATCGGCTTTTCAGCGGGAAATATAAAGCAGCCGCCTACAGATTGAGCAGCATTTCGCGTTCCGCGTCCGACGGCTCGAAACCGCGCCTTTCGTAATAATTGAAGATGGCGTCGACCACCGCTTTTGGCTCGTCGATAATCTTGATCAGATCCATGTCCGCGGCGTCGAGCGTGCGCTCGGCCACCAGCGTGCTGCGGAACCAGTCGAGCAGGCCGCGCCAAAACGGCTCGTGCACCAGAATGATCGGCATTCTGCGGGTCTTGCCGGTCTGCACGAGCGTCAACGCCTCCATCAGCTCGTCGAGCGTGCCGAAGCCGCCCGGCATGCAGACGTAGGCGGTCGCGAACTTGACGAACATTACCTTGCGCGCGAAAAAATGACGGAAGCTCTGACTGACGTCCTGGTAGGGATTGACGCGCTGCTCGTGCGGCAGCTGGATGTTGAGGCCTACGCTCGGCGACTTGCCGAAATAGGCGCCCTTGTTCGCGGCCTCCATGATACCGGGGCCGCCGCCGGAGATTACGCTGAAGCCGGCATCCGACAATTGGCGCGCGATTTGCTCCGCAAGCAAGTAATGCGGATGGCCCGGTTCGATGCGTGAGCTGCCGAAAATGCTCACTGCAGGCCGGATTTCGCACAGGCGCTCAGTCGCCTCGACGAATTCTGACATAATGCCGAGCGTGCGCCACGACTCGCGCGCCGACCAGGATTTTTCGATGAGTTCGGGAGCGAGCGGCTGGGGAATTTTGCCCGGACGGGTCATGGTGGAAACCTCCTCTCACTCTACACGCGATTGATGAAAACGCTGTTGCTGGTTGACGGATCCTCGTACCTCTACCGCGCATTCCACGCGATGCCGGATTTGCGCAACCGGAAGGACGAACCCACCGGCGCGATTTACGGCGTGCTGAACATGCTGCGGCGCCTGCATCGGGAGATCGCAGCCGATTATAGCGCCTGTATTTTCGATGCAAAAGGCAAGACTTTTCGCGACGAAGCGTACCCCGAATACAAGGCCAACCGG
>JACPTJ010000413.1 GCA_016192835.1 Betaproteobacteria bacterium | reverse complement strand
TGGCGCGCCGCGGCTTCGATCGCAAACGCGGCATCGGCAACGCCGCTTGCAACCATCGCCGCGACCGCGCCGTGGGTGAATTCCTCGGACGGGTAACCGTGGATACGCTGCGGCGCAACCCGCTCGGCCACCAGCAGCGAATCGAGCAGCAAGCGGGTACCGGAGCCTTGCTGGCGGTTCACGAAGCGTACCCCTGGGCGGGCAAGATCGCGCAGGCGCTGGATGCGTTTGGGGTTGCCGCGCGCCACTACCAGGCCTTGCTGGCGGTAGAACAGGTGAATTATCTGAACGGATTCCGGCTTGAGCCACTTGCGATAGCGGAGCGCCTGATCCGGCAGGAGCCGGCCCGGCACGTGGAAGCCGGCGATTTCACTGGCGCCGCGTGCAAATGACTCGAGGCTCTCGAGGCTGCCCTTGAAGTGCAGCTCGAGGCGCAGATGTCGCGACTGAGCGAGGTCGCGCAGGGTTTCGAGCGTGAGGTCGTGGCTGGCATGCAGCACCAGCGCGGCGGGGCGCCGGCCGGCATGTTGCCGGGCCGCGCTGGCAAGCTCGCGCTCGATGCGGGCAAAATGCGGCGCGAGTTGCCGCTGCGCCTTGCGGTCAAGCCGTAACAGCTCCTTGCCCAATGCAGTCAGCGCCGCGCCACGGCCGCGCTCGAGCCTGACCAGTGCGGAACCCAGCATGTGCGTTGAATCCGTTACCAATCCCCACGCATGGCGGTAGGAGAGCGCGAGCTCGCGTGCCGCGCGCTGCAGCGAGCCGTGACGCTCGACGGCGGCAAGCAACGCGACCAGCGCCGGTTCGACACGGGTTGCCGCGGCATCCCCCAGGTGCCAGCCATGAGTCAGATGGAGTTCAGTCATATATGCAAATAATAACCTATTCTCATTCGCTTGATGAGTGGTTTACCATGCCGGATAATTACGGACGCTATATATGCAATGTACTACATATAATGGAGAAATCGGATGTTTACGGCGCCTCGCGCGCGTTTTGCTGCTCGCCGGATTCGCCTTGGCAGCAATGTCCGCGATGGCGGCAGAGGAAATCCGGCTCGCGACCACGACCAGCACCGAGAACTCGGGTCTGCTGAAAGCCATCCTGCCGGTATTCGAAGCGAAATACGGCGGCAAGGTCAGGGTGGTGGCGGTGGGCACCGGGGCTGCGCTCAAGCTCGGCGAAAACGGTGACGCGGACGTGGTGCTGGTGCACGCGCGGGCGCTCGAGGACAGGTTCATGGCGGCTGGCTTCGGCGCAGTGCGCAAGGACGTGATGTACAACGACTTCATCATCGTTGGTCCGAAGCGCGATCCGGCCGGTGTGCGCGGCAGCAAGGACGTGACAGCGGCCATGAAGCAAATCAGCGCGAGCGGCGCCAAATTCGTGTCGCGCGGCGATCAATCCGGTACCCATCAGATGGAAAAGGATTATTGGAAAAGCGCGGGGGTGGCGGCACAGGGCGCATGGCACGTGTCAGCCGGACAGGGCATGGGCCAGGTACTGACGATGGCGGGCGAGCTCAGGGGCTATGCGCTGACCGATCGCGCGACCTATGCTGCAACCAAGGACAAGACCGGCCTCGAGACGCTGGTCGAAGGCGGCCCTGGGATGTTCAACCCGTACGGCATCATCGCCGTCAATCCGCGGCGACACCCGGCCGTGAACCATCAAGGGGCCACGGCGCTGGTGAACTGGATGACTGCGCCGGAAGGGCGGCAGGCGATCGCAGCTTTCAGGATCAACGGCGTGCAGATGTTCTTCCCGGCAGCAAAGTAGATGGAGTTGCTCGAGCCGACGCGCGAGGCTTTCCGCCTGCTGTTTACGGGCGATGCCGAACTGTGGCGCATCATTTTCATTTCGCTCAGCTGCTCGCTCGCTGCGCTGCTGCTGATCGGCCCGCCGTCGGTGGCGCTGGGCTTTCTGATCGCCAAAGTTGCATTTCCGGGCCGGCGCGCGCTGGTGGTGCTGGTGCAGGCGCTGCTGTCGTTCCCGACGGTGGTGGTCGGCCTCGTCATCTACATGCTGCTGTCGCGTCAGGGACCGCTCGGGTTTCTCAAGCTGCTGTTCACACCCGAGGCAATGATCATCGGCTACATGGTGATTGCGCTGCCGGTGCTGGTGGTGTTCACCCTGTCGGCGGTGCAGGGCGCCGATCCGCGCGTCTACGAGACCGCGCGCGGCCTTGGCGCGGGCAAATACCGCGCTGCCGTCACGACGTTGTTCGAAGTGCGGTTTGGCGTAATGGCGGCGCTTTTCAACGGTTTCGGCCGGGTGGTGTCGGAAGTCGGCTGCTCGATCATGGTCGGCGGCAACATTGCCGGCCTCACCCGCAACATTCCGACCGCGATCGCACTCGAGACCAGCAAGGGCGAATTCGCGCAGGGCATTGCGCTCGGTTTCGTGCTGATCGTGCTGGCGCTCGGAGTCAATGTCGCGCTGTCCGTGCTGCAGGGCGAGGGCGGGATGAAATGAGCTATCCGGTGCTTGAACTCAAGTCGCTGATCAAGAGTTTCCCGCAACGCGAGCTGTTGCGCGGGGTCGACTTCGCGCTCGAAGCGGGAGGCAGTTACGTGCTGACCGGAGACAACGGTTGCGGCAAAACGACGTTGCTACGCATTGTGGCGGGACTCGAAGCCGCAGACGGCGGCATGCTGCGTTTCAAGGGCGCTGCGATCGATCTCGGGCATTATCCCGAAGCGCTGCGGCGCGAGCTGGTTTACGTGCACCAGCAGCCGTACCTGTTTAACACCGGCATTGCGCACAACATCGCGTACGGGCTGAAGATGCGAGGGGTGCCAAAACGCCGCCGGGAGCTGCTGGTGGAGGAAGCCATCGCCTGGGCGGGCGTCGGGCATCTGGGCAGCGTGCTGCCGCACAAGCTGTCCGGCGGCGAGAAGCAGCGCGTGGCGCTGGCCCGCGCCAAGGTTCTCAATCCCGGACTGCTGTTGCTGGATGAGCCGACGGCAAATCTCGACAATGACGCGCGTCGCCAGACGCTCGCGCTGATCGAGGCATTGCGCCACGAGGACGTCACGGTCATGATCGCAAGCCACGATCGCGAGATCATCGCGATGCCGCATGTCGAGCGCCTGCATCTCGAGGCAGGGCGCGTCCGCGCACTGTAATTCGCTGCGGGTGGCGCCGGGTGCCGACTCGCAGTATCATCCGTCGTCTTTTTGATGGCAGCCATGAAAATATTCGGCATCGCGGGCTATTCCGGCTCCGGCAAAACCACGCTGATCGAGAGGTTGATCCCGCTCTTTACCGGCGCCGGCCTGCGGGTATCGTTGATCAAGCACGCGCACCACAGTTTCGACATCGACCACCCGGGCAAGGATTCCTACCGCCACCGCCATGCGGGCTGCAGTGAAGTGCTGGTGACCTCGAAACTGCGCTGGGCGCTGATGCACGAGTTGCGTGGCGACCGGGAACCGACGCTGGACGAGATGATCAAACTCATCGCGCCGTGCGACTTGCTGCTGATCGAAGGCTACAAGCGCGAGCCCCTGGACAAGCTCGAGGTCTATCGCAGCACGCTGGGCGAGCCGCTGCTGTTTGCGCAGGATCCCCGCATCATCGCGATCGCGGGCGATGAGCGCGTTGCCACCGAACTGCCGCAGTTCAATGTCGATGACGTGCCGGCGATTGCAGCATTCATCCGCAAACACGTCGGCTTGGCGTGAACGTGAAGCGGGCGCATAATTCATGCTTCGTTCAATTTCGGGGTAGGGTGCGCTTGCGCACCGATTGCCGGATGGTGCGCAAGCGCACCCTACACCAATTGCAATTCCCCGTGGCTTGCTGCGGGGATAGACGCAGGGCACGCGGAGCAACTTTATCGCGGACGGACCGCCGTCCGGTTTGCCGGTTAGGTCGGTGTGATGATTACCGTTCTTTACTTTGCAAGGCTGCGTGAAGCGTTCGGCACCGCGTCGGAGAAAATCGCGCTGCCTGCCAATGTGCGCGACCTCGCGTCGCTGCAGGAGCTGCTGTGCGGCCGGGGCGGTGCCTGGGCCGAAGAGCTGGCGGAGGGCAGGCCGGTGCGGGCCGCGGTCAATCAGGATATGGGTCGCGGCGATACACGGATCGCGGACGGCGACGAAATCGCTTTTTTTCCGCCGGTGACCGGAGGCTGACGTGCCGGTACGGATTCAAAGCGAGGATTTCGACGCCGGGCGTGAAATCGCGGCGCTGCGCCGGGACAATCCCGGAATCGGCGCGATCGCGAGTTTCATCGGCGTAGTGCGCGATGTAAACGGCGGCGAGCGGGTCGCGGAGATGACGCTCGAGCATTATCCCGGCATGACCGAAAAGTCGATCGCAGGGATCATCGACCAGGCGAAAGCGCGCTGGAGGGTCGTTGACGCGCTCGTCGTGCACCGTGTTGGCTTGCTCAAGCCGCTCGACCAGATCGTTCTGGTGGTGGTCACGGGAGCCCATCGGGGGGATGCATTCGCCGCATGCGAATTCATCATGGACTACCTGAAGACGCGCGCTCCATTCTGGAAGAAAGAACAGACTGTAGAGGGCGCGCGCTGGGTCGAGGCGCGCGCGAGCGACGACATTGCCGCCGAGCGCTGGCGGCTCAAGGGCTAGGCGTTGAACGATGCCGCGGGCCGTTGCGAAGACGCGAATCCGCGTTCTGTTCGGCACTGCCTTTGCCATCGGGCCCGGCAAGGCGGACCTGCTCCAGGCCATCGAGCAGACGGGCTCGATTTCGGCCGCGGCGCGCAGCATGGGAATGTCGTACCGGCGCGCGTGGCTGCTGATCGATACCATGAACCAGTGTTTTCGTGAGCCAGTGGTCGATACGGCCACCGGTGGGAAAGGCGGCGGTGGTGCCCGGATCACCCCGTCCGGACTGACCGTGCTGCGCCGTTACCGGGAAATGGAGGCGGCTGCGGCCGCATCCGTCGCGAGGCATATGGCCGGCTTTTCCCGCTTGTTGCGCAAGGTTCCGCCCGCGGGCAAAACCTATTAGCGTGCGCCGTCGGGTGCGCGCTTCGCTGTAGCGCAAGCGGCGGCCGAAGTGGCGGGTTCGGAGGATGCGGCTGCGGCCGCATATTTTCTGGATAGCGTTATATACTATGCGATATAACGATAGCAGAATCGGGCCGTAGCAAGATCCGCTTCTATCGAGCTTTACATAACTATGTAACATCGCTCGATCCCTCACCCCCGACCCCTCTCCCAGAGGGCGAGGGGAGCGTCGAGCGAAACCGGTCCGTTGTCCGGTTTCGAAATTATCAATTGGAGCGTTGGCAGTGACAGTAACGGAAGTCACCATTCTGGTATGCGCGTTTTTCGTGGTCGCGACGCTTTACACCACGGTCGGACATGCCGGTGCGTCGGGATATCTCGCGACAATGGCTCTGGTCGGTGTAGCGCCCGAGGTCATGCGCCCGACGGCGCTCGCGTTGAACATCCTGGTGGCAGCAATCACGGTCTATCGGTTCCGCCGTGCGCGTTATTTTTCCTGGGCGGCGCTGTGGCCGTTTTTGCTCGGATCGGTCCCGCTCGCGGCTTTCGGCGGTGCGATGCGGCTGCCTCCGGGAACCTATTATGCGGTGGTCGGGGCAGTGTTGCTGGCTTCGGCGGCCGCGCTGGTGTGGCGTGTATACGGTAGCGGTTTCCGGAGCGATGAGGGCGGAATTTCAATGCAAAGGGCGCCGGCAGTGCCGATCGGCGCTGTCATCGGGCTCGTTTCGGGTCTGACCGGTACGGGAGGTGGGATTTTTTTGAGCCCGGTGCTGCTGCTGCTCGGGTGGAGCGGGCCCAAGACCACGGCCGGCATCGCGGCGCCATTCATTCTGGTGAACTCTGCCGTGGCGCTGGTGGCCGGTTCCGTCAGCGCCGGTACGTTGCCAGTCGAGTTGCCATGGTTCGCAGCCGCAGCGGTTGCCGGAACGCTGGTAGGAACCTGGTTGGGGCTGAGTAAGCTGTCGCAGCGGGGGCTTGTCACGACACTCGCCGTGGTGATGGTGGTGGCGGGAGGCAAGCTGCTGGCCACCGCTTGAAGGGGTAAGGAAACAATGGGACGGCAGTTGGCGCTGATACGCGGGACGGGCGATGTTGGTTCTGCGGTCGCCCATTTGTTGTTCCGCCGGGGCTTCCAGGTTCTGCTGCACGACGTGCCGCGGCCGGCTCATACGCGGCGCGGCATGGCGTTCACCAACGCGCTGTTCGAGCGCAAGGCAGAACTTGCAGGCGTGCTTGCCAAGATTTCGCGCGATATCGAGAGTGTGACGCGTATGCTCGCTTGCGGGCACGCGCTGCCGGTGACGACCGCGGCGATCGAGGCAGTGGTCGACGCGTTCACTCCCGCAGTCATGGTCGATGCGCGCATGCGCAAGCGCGCGATGCCTGAGCCGCAGCGCCATCTCGCGGGTATCACCATCGGCCTCGGTCCCAATTTCGCTGCTGGCGAGCAGACCGACATCGCGATCGAGACTGCATGGGGCGACGAACTCGGGCGGGTGATCCGCAGTGGAACGACACGGCCGCTTTCCGGCGCGCCTCGCACGATTGCCGGCCACAGTTCTGACCGCTACGTCTATGCGCCGGTTGCCGGCGTGTTCATTACCGCGTGCGAAATCGGGATGAAGGTGGCCGCCGGCCAGAGCATTGCGACCATCGGCGGCGTCGAGCTGGCCGCGCCGCTTGCCGGCCGGCTGCGCGGGCTTACCCACTCCGAAGTCGAAGTCGCGCACGGCACAAAGGTGATCGAAATCGACCCACGCGACGAGGACGCC
>JACPTJ010000412.1 GCA_016192835.1 Betaproteobacteria bacterium | reverse complement strand
TACACCGGCCGCTCGATGGACGGGGCGGAAGCGGAGCGCTGGGGCTTCTACAACAAGCTCTGCGAACCCGGGAAGCTCGCAGCGGACGCAAAAGCGCTGGCCCATTCGATCGCGGCGGGCCCGACGTTCGCGCATGGCATGACCAAGCGCTGCATTCACCAGGAATGGAGCATGGGCATCGACGACGCGATCGAAGCCGAAGCCCAGGCGCAGGCGATCTGCATGCAGACGAAGGATTACGAGCGCGCCTATAAGGCATTCGTGGCCAAGCAGAAGCCCGTTTTCGAAGGCGATTGACGGCAGCCCAACAATGGAAGTGGCGGCAGCGGTGGAGGCGGTATGAAGATCATTGCCATGCTGTGTGGGGCCTGTTTGTTGGGCATGAACTACGGCGTATCGGCGCAAACCGGCTCCGCAGGTTCAGCACAAGATTACCCAAACAGGCCCGCCCGCTGGATCATGCCGTTCGCGGCCGGGGGCCCGAGCGATTTCGTGGCGCGCCTCGTGGGCGGCAGATTGTCTGAGGTGTTCGGTCAGCCAATCGTCGTCGACAACCGCGCCGGCGCAAGCGGCATGATTGGCAGTCAGCTTGCGGCCAGAGCGGCGCCCGATGGCTACACCCTGCTCGTGGGGAGCGGAACCTCCCTCGGGAGCGCTCCCGCTCTGACGCAGAAGCCGCCGTACGATCCGATGACCGATTTTGCGCCGATAACTCTGCTCGTGATTAATCCTCAAATACTGCTTGTCCACAACTCGTTACCGGTCAAATCCGTCAAGGACCTGATCGAGCTGGCGAAGTCGAGGCCGGGCCAGCTCAATTATGGTTCGGGGGGCATAGGCGCCACCCCACACCTGAGCGCTGAGCTTCTTAAATCGATGGCGGGAATCGATCTCGTGCATGTGGCCTACAAAGGCAGCGCCCCGGCGCTCACAGACCTCCTGGGGGGCCAGCTGCACCTCGCGTTCAACAGCATGCAGCCATCTGTAATGACACTGGTGAAAAACGGAAGGCTCAAGGGTTTGGCAGTCACCAGCGCACGACGCTCACCTGCTGCGCCCGATATCCCCACCGTGGGCGAGACATTACCCGGCTATGAGAATATCGCCTGGTTTGGCTTGTTCGCCCCGGCCAAAACGCCGCATGAGATCGTCATGAAGCTGAACGCGAATGTCGTGAATATACTGCGCGAGCCGGAAACGGCACAGCGCCTGGCGAGCCAGGGCGCGCAGCCTGCGCCGGGAACACCGGCAGAACTCGCGAAGTTCATGCGGCTGGAGACAGAGCGTTTGAAGAAGCTGATAGCCTACGCCGGCATGAAACCCGACTAGCCTCTGGACGGCGACCCCGCTTCAGTGCGTGATAGTGATAGCAGGCTGAACCGAATGGTCGCGGCGCCGGATTCTTTCCATAAGCAAACTGGTTATACGACGGATGCAGATTTCACCTGACCGAGTTCGACTGACAGTAGACGAAGCGCGCGACCTTGCACGGGGTGCGCTCGGCAAGCTCGGCTACGACCCCGAGGAGGCGGGCATCATTGCCGAGCATACGCTCGATGCGGCGCTGTGCGGCTATGAATACTCGGGCCTGCCAAAAATCCTGAACGTCGCTGAACACCCGCAGCTACGCAAGCCACGGCGCTACATGCGCGCCATACACGAGACTGCCGTATCGGCGAGGTACGACGGCGGCAACAATGTCGGCATGGTCACGGTGTACCATGCGGCACGGACGGCCATCGCGAAGGCTCTGGAACATGGCTTCTCGATCGTCGGGGTCAACAACAGCTGGGTAACCGGGCGCGCCGCGCACTACGTGGAAATGATCGCGCGCGCCGACCTGATCGGCATCCATCCCGTGAGCTCCAGCCGCCACGTCGCCCCGCCCGGGGGCCTCACTGCCACGCTCGGCACGAATCCGATCGCGTTCGCTTTTCCGACATCGCGCGATCCGCTCGTCATCGACATGGGTACTTCGGCGTTCATGCACACCGACCTGATGCTCCGCATCCGTCGTGGCGAGTTGTTACCGGAGGGCGTCGCTATCGACGCGCAGGGCCGGCCGACGCGGGACCCCGCCGCGGCTAATCAGGGCGCCATCCTGCCCTTCGGCGGCCACAAGGGCTTCGCACTCGCAATGGCAATGCAGGCTTTCGGGGTGCTCGCGGGTTTGGGCACGGACTACGACAAGAGCCAGGGTTTCCTGATCATCGCAATCAAGCCGGACCTGTTGCTGCCGCTCGCGGAGTACAAGCGCGAGATGACCGAGATGATCGAGCGCATCAAGATGACGCCGCGCCTGCCGGGTGTCGAGGAAATCAGGATGCCGTCCGAACGTGCATTCCGCGAACGCGCCCGCCGTTTGCGTGAAGGCATCTCGATCGACCGGAAAATATACGACGCGTTGGTCGCGTTGCCGCAAGGCTCCCTGCCTGACCGGACTCACGGTAACGATTAGCCTGTGCGCGGGAAGCTCGAAAACGCGGCCGATTTGCCGCTTCGTCCCGCGGTGAAGCATTTGCACGACGCGCCGTCCGCGAAATAAAGTCCCCGGGAGTCTGCATGAAGGTGTCTCTAGTCGGTCAGTCGGTGATCCATGATCCAGTGCTCAAGCGCTATGGCGAACGCCTGTCTCCGCTAAGGCAGATCCTTTCCGCATCGGACGTTTCCTTCACCAACCTCGAAACGACGATCGCCGGGCGGCACGGCGGCTGGCCAATGATGGGCAGCTCTCTGACGCCGCCGACCCGGGCCATCTTTTCTCCTCCTGCCGTGCTCGACGATCTGAGGACCATGGGGTTCAATGCTCTGTCGATGTGCAACAACCACGCATTCCTGCTCGGACCGGGCGGGATACTGTCAACGATCGAGGAGGTGCAGGCGCGCGGCTTCCTGGCCGCGGGCATAGGCGCGTCCCTGACCGAGGCCGCAACCCCGGGGCGCCTGGAAATCGCCGGCCGGCCAGTCTCGCTCGTCGCGATGGATGCCGGACCGCAGCCCGCTACTGTTTATGCGACTGATCCACAACCGCCGCATGTGCCGGCGCGTCCCGGCAACAATCCGATGCGCGTCAACCCCGTGGTTGAAGTGACGGAAGAACAGTTCGCCATGCTTGCTGATATGCGGCGCACGCTCGGGCATTTCGATCTGCGCACGCAGTACATCAAATCGTCCGCGGCGGAACCCGAGGGCACGGTCACTCTTTCCGCCGTGCTTTATCCCGGGGCGCCGACGCTGAAGTTCCGCCGGGGCGACGCATGCCGGGCGGCATTTGAGATCAACCAGACCGATCTGGCGAGAAACTGCGCCGCCATCCGCGCCGAGAAGGCGGCTGGCTCCTTCGTCATCGTCTATGTTCATCATCACCTCTGGGACAAAGTGTGGGAGCGGACGCCGCCGTGGATGCAGTCCGTGTCACGCGAGTTTGTCGATGCGGGGGCGGACATCGTGGTGAGCCACGGCGTGCCGGTGCTCCACGGTGTTGAGATTTACCGGGGCAAGCCGATTTTTTATAGCTTGGGCAACTTCATTTTCCACCCGTTCTCGGATGCGGACGTATGGCTGAATGAGCGGATCTGGCTCAGCGTCGTCGCGACGTGCAGTTACGACGGCGATGCGCTCGAACGGATCGATTTCATTCCGATTGCCGTGGGCGGCCAGCAAGCGCTGCTCCGCAAAAGCTACGAGGATCGCGACGCGCCGGAGATTGCGACC
>JACPTJ010000411.1 GCA_016192835.1 Betaproteobacteria bacterium | reverse complement strand
TGCCGACGCTGGACGAGGCCGGCGTGCCCGGATACGAAGTCGACGTCTGGTACGGGTTCTTCGCGCCGCGCGGCACGCCGGGAAACGTCGTCGCCAGGATTTCCGCCGACGTCGGCCGGATCGTGAAATCGCCCGCGATGCACGAGCGTTTGAGCGCTCTGGGAGTCGAACCCGCGGGAACGACGCCCGCCGAGTTCAAGACGCTGTTCAGCAGAGAAATCGAAAAATGGGCACAAGTGGTGAAAGCCGCAGGCATTGGCTCACCGTGAATCGAGTGGCAGCCCTGGCGCAGCGCGGTGGCATCCGCGGCAAAGTGGGCGGGGAGCGCGGGCGGCCGCATCCACACAAGAGCCGGATGAGCCTAAAATGACGTTGCGCGCGGCTTAAGGGCAAACGATGAAACTGGACGACTCGAAATTCACGATTCCACCGCAACAGGTCGGCATCGACGTCCTGCTCGAGAAGTATGCCAAAGGCGGCGAGCAGACAATTGAGGATGTGCGCCGCCGCGTCGCGCGAGCGCTGGCCGCAGCCGAGAAAGACCCCGCACGCTGGGAACAGGAATTCTACGAGGCTCTCACCGGCGGGTTTATTCCGGGTGGACGGGTCAATTCCGCGGCGGGCACCGACCTTCAGGCGACGCTGATCAACTGCTTCGTGCAACCCGTGGGCGACTCGGTTTCGAAGAGCGTCGACGGCAAGCCGGGGATCTACGTCGCGCTGATGGAGGCCGCGGAAACCATGCGTCGCGGCGGTGGCGTGGGCTATGATTTTTCGTCGATCCGGCCCAAGGGCGCTTTTGTCCGCGGCACGCATTCCAGCGCGAGCGGACCGGTTTCGTACATGCGCGTGTTCGACCGCAGTTGCGAAACCGTGGAGTCCGCCGGTTCGCGGCGCGGCGCGCAGATGGGGATACTGCGCTGCGATCATCCCGACGTCGAGGAATTCATCCACGCGAAGGACCGCGGCGACCTGCGCAACTTCAACGTGAGCGTCGCAGTGACCGACGCGTTCATGCGCGCCATGGAAGCCGGCGGCGACTGGGAGCTCGTGCACAAGGCGGCGCCGGGCAACGACATGGCTGCGTCGCCCGGACAGCGTCCCGACGGCGCGTGGGTTTACCGCACGGTCAAGGCGCGCGATCTGTGGCAGCAAATCATGCAGTCGACCTATCATCACGCCGAGCCGGGTGTGGTCTTCATCGATCGCATCAGCGAAGACGATAACCTGTCGTATTGCGAGCAAATCGAAGCGACGAATCCGTGTGGCGAGGAGCCGCTGCCCGCGTACGGCTGCTGCTGCCTCGGCAGCATCAACCTTACGCTGTTCGTCGTCGATCCCTTTACGCCGCAAGCGCGTTTCGATTTCGAGGCGTTCGGCCGCGTGGTGCGTCCCTCGGTGCGCATGCTCGACAACGTGCTCGACGTGACCGTCTGGCCGCTGCCTCAGCAGCGGGCCGAAGCGCAGGCCAAGCGCCGTATCGGGCTCGGCTTCACCGGGCTGGGCGACACGCTGATCATGCTCGGCCTGAAATACGATACCGAGGAAGCGCGCCGCATGGGAGCAAAGATCGCAGAACACATGCGCGACGAATCGTATGCGGCATCGGTTGCCATCGGCAAAGAGAAGGGCGCCTTTCCGTTATTCGATGCGGACCGCTACCTGGCGGCGCCGCGCTTCGCCTCCCGCCTGCCTGCCGCACTCAGGAAGGAAATCCGCAGGCACGGGTTGCGCAACAGCCACCTGCTCTCGATTGCGCCCACCGGTACGATCTCGCTGGCGTTTGCCGATAACGCCTCGAACGGCATCGAGCCGCCGTATTCCTGGACCTACCAGCGCAAAAAGCGCATGCCTGATGACACGCACAAGACCTACGACGTCGAGGATCACGCGTGGCGGCTGTACCGGCATCTGGGCGGCGACGTCGAGCATCTCCCGCCGCCATTTGTCACCGCGTTGGAAATCTCCGCGCTCGACCACATGCGCATGGTGGCGGCAATTGGGCCGTTCGTGGATTCCGCAATCAGCAAGACCGTGAACGTGCCGGAGAACTATCCTTACGATCAGTTCGAAGACCTCTATCTCGAGGCATGGAAGTCGGGATTGAAAGGCATTACGACGTATCGTCCGAACGTGGTGCTGGGCAGTGTTCTTTCAGTCATTCCCGGCACCGAGACCGCCCAGCCCAATGATCTCGATACCTCGGATGTCGACCGGCGCATCCGGCTCGAAGCAGCACCTGAGCCCGCCTTGTGCAGTCTGCGCTGGCCTGGCCGGCCGACGTTGCCCGCCGGCAACCCGGCGTGGACCTATATGGTCGAGTCGCCTTTCGGCCGCTTCGCGATCTTCGTCGGCCACGTGGAGAACGGCGGCGCGCCATACCCGTTCGAAGTCTGGGTGAACGGCAACGAGCAGCCGCGCGGCATCGGTGCGGTCGCCAAGACGCTCTCGATGGACATGCGGGCGCAGGACGCCAAGTGGCTGCGGATGAAACTCGACGTGCTCTCGCGCACGGGAGGCGAAGCGTTCGATTGCCCGATGCCGCCCGAGGGCAAGCTGCTGCGCGTGCCGAGCATCGTCGCGGCGTTTGCCCGCATCGTGCGCTTCCGCGTGGACCAGCTCGGGGCGCTGGCGGAACGGGGCGGCAAGTCGCCGGTGCTCGATGCGCTGTTTGCGAAGAAAGAGCCGAAGACCGGCACCGACGGCACGATGTCGTGGACCGTGGATGTCTACAACCCGAGCGCGCAGGATGACTTCGTGCTGATGCTCAAGGAACTCGTGCTTCCCAACGGTCAGCGCCGCCCGTATTCGGTGTGGATGGCCGGCGCCTACCCGCGGGCGCTCGACGGCTTGTGCAAGCTGCTGTCGCTCGACATGCGCGTGATCGATCCGGCGTGGATCGGCATGAAGCTGCGCAAGCTGCTGTCGTACGACGAGCCGCTCGGGGATTTCATGGCGCGCGTCCCCGGCGCGGAACGGCAGGAGAATTACCTCAGCACGGTGGCTTACGTGGCGCGGCTCATCATTCACCGGTTTGCGATGCTGGGCATCCTGGACGAGCGCGGCTTCCCGGTCAGCGAAATGGGCGTGCTCGAGACGCCGGAGGACGATCGCAAATCCGACGCGTACAACTACCAGCTGATGCACGGCCAGCTCTGCAAGGAATGCGGCAACTCGGCGGTGATCAGGAAAGACGGTTGCGAATTCTGCACCGCCTGCGGGGCCATCGGCGCTTGCGGGTGATGTGAACAACATATGTCCGTGACAATTTTCCAGCGTAGGGTGGATGGAGCGAAGCGCAATCCACCGGTTCGAATTGCGGTGGATTCCGGCGGGAACAGCACCGCCTTCATCCGCCCTACGATTTCGTTGCCTGGCGGTTCACTGTTCTCCACCGTCTTGCTGCTGCTGTTTTTCGCGCTTGCCGGCAGCGCCGGCGCCCAACCGAACCTTGCGGAAGGCTTCTCCGCGCTGCCGAAAAACTCCAAGGTCGCGATCATTCCGACGGACATCGAGCTTTTTTCGATCAGCGGCGGGGGCGTGCTCGAGCCCAAGGCGGACTGGACTGAAGCCGCGTCCCGGTATTTCAAGGCGGCGCTCATCGAGAAGAAAAAATCGCTGGGAGCAACGACCATCGAAATGAGCGAAAAAGACGCCGACGACGTGGCTGATGTCAACTCCCTGCACGCAGCCATTGCCCGCTCCATATCGCTGCATCACTTCGGACCCGGCTTCCTGCATTTGCCGACGAAAGCAGGCAAGCTCGACTGGTCGCTTGGCGAAACGGTCCGCGTGATCAAGGAGAAAACCGGCGCCGACTACGCGCTGTTCAGCTGGATCCGCGACAGCTATGCGAGCGGCGAGCGCGTCGCGACGATGGTCGTGCTCGCCCTCTTCGGCATCGGCGTGCCCGGCGGCAGCCAGGTGGGCTATGCATCTTTGGTGGACCTCAATACGGGCCGGATCCTGTGGTTCAACCGGCTGCTCCGTGCCAGCGGCGATCTGCGCGAAGCGGACAAGGCCGTCGAAACGCTCGATACGCTGCTGAACAACTTTCCGCGCTCGCAGTGAACCGGCGTCGCTTCCTCGCCGCAGGTTGTGCCTGTGGCGCATCCGTGGCCTGGGGTCCGGCCTTCGCGCAAACCGGGTGGCAGGCGCCCGCGCGTTTTATCCGGCCTGATATCGCCACCGACGAAGGCGGACTCTGGTCGCTCATGGATCGTGAAGAGACCCGGCTGCGGCGCAGCCCTTTTTCGGTTCGCGATCCCCGGTTGCGCGATTACGTGCAGGCCATCGCGTGTCGCCTGGCGGGCGATCACTGTCCCGACGTCCGGGTGTATCTGGTGCAGACCCCGCTGTTCAACGCCAACATAGCGCCCAACGGCATGATGCAAGTGTGGACTGGACTCATGCTGCGCGTCGAAAACGAAGCGCAGCTCGCCGCCGTGATCGGGCACGAAATCGGCCACTACCTTGCGCGGCACGCGCTGGAACGCCTGCGCGACGTGAAATCGCGCGCCGCATTCGGCCAGTTCCTCGGGCTCTTCGGTCTGGCCGGTGCGGTCGGTCAGTTGGCGCTGCTGGCCAGCGCATTTGCGTATTCGCGCGATCAGGAACGCGAGGCCGACCAGCTCGGCATGGTCCTGATGCGTCAGGCGGGCTACGACCCGGCGGAGGCGGGCAAGGTCTGGGCGAATCTGTTGCTCGAGATCAATGCGAGGCCGGACGGCGATCCGGAACGCAACAGTCCGATGTTCGCGAGCCACCCGTCTCCCGAGGCACGCGAGGAGACACTGAAGCAGCTCGCGGAAGCCACGCCCGGCGGCGTGACCAACGAAGACGCGTGGCGCGAGAAGATCAAGCCTTTCATGCGCGAGTGGCTGACGGATGAAATCAAGCGCGGACAGCATGAGGAAAGCATCGCGCTCTTCAACCGCATGATCGCCCGCTCGCCCTCGCAGGCGGAATTCGTCTACGCCCGTGGAGAAGTCCATCGGATGCGGGCGCAAGGCGACGACCTGAATGCGGCACTGGCCGACTATCATGCGGCCGTCGGCTGCGGCGGCGAACCGCCGGAAACGCACCGCGGTCTCGGCGCGATTTACCGCCAGCGCAATCAACTGCCCGAGGCCAGCGCAAGTTTCCAGCGCTATCTGGAGCTGGCTCCCAACGCGCCGGATGCGCCGATGATCAAGAGCTATATGGAGGAAGCCGCAACATGAAAATCATCCTGGTCGTGCTGCTCATGCTGGCGTTTTCAGGTTGCGTTTCCGTCGCCAAGGTCGAGACGGGCGAGCGCACGGTCGGCGAGCGCCTGGTGGTCACCCTCGACAGCGCGTGGAACCATATCAGCGGGCCCGGGACAGGCCCGGCGGAGACCTGGACCATGGAAGGCCTGCCGGTCGACCAGCTCCTGATTTACTCGGGTATCCGGGACGGTCAGGCGATACACGCGGAACGCACCGCTGGCAGCGGCTCCCGGAAAAGCGCGAACTTCCGCTCGGGCATGCAGCCGGACGAAATCGCCGCGATGTTCGAAGGCATGCTCACGCGCGACGGCTCCCGCTTCAAGCTGGAAAAACTGGAGCCGGTGATTTTCGGCGGCAGCAAGGGTTTGCGCTTCGAATATTCGCTGACGCGGAAACTGGACAACGTGCAGCTTTCCGGCATCGGCTACGGCCGGGTCAGCAAGGGCGAATTGTTCGCCATCGTCTACATGGCGCCGCGACTGACTTTCTTCTCGCGGCACGTGGCGAAGGCCGAGCAGATCAGCCGCAGCGCGCGCGTCAAGGAATAGCGCCGCTCAATGGCGGCCAGTGACGATGTGCACCGCTATCTCACCTGTTTCCCGTCCCCCGAACTTATCGCGCCGATGCGGTCCGCGCGCCCGGTATGGCAGTCTGGTTCTCTGATCCAGCCAGAAATGATGCTTCGCTAGCGCATTGTGGCAAGTAGCCGGTCGATCCGCAAATGCTCGCTCAGCGCGTCAGCCAGACGATCTATGCTGGCTTCGCGCAACGCGGCGTAATCCATAAGCGCAGGACGCGACAGCCCCGCCCATGCAAGCAGTGCCGCGCACGCTTGCGGTTCTTCGAACAGGCCATGCAGGTAGGTGGCGAGCACCTGTCCATCGTCGGACAACGCGCCGTCGGGCCGGCCATCGTCAAGTTGAACCGCCGGACGCGCGAGCGCCGGCCCGGTACTGACGCCCATGTGAATTTCGTAGCCTGATACGAGCGCTCCGGATGCGATGAGCCGGCCGCGCACTTGGCGCAACTGCTTGGCCGACTCGAGTGTGGTCTCGTAATCGAGCAGACCAAGGCCGGGCTGGCTGCCCGGTGCGCCCTCCAGGCCGCGCGGGTCGTGCAGCCTTGTGCCGAGCATTTGCATGCCGCCGCAAATGCCGATCAGCTTGCCGCCATAGCGCAGATGCCGCCTGATCTCCGGCGCCCAGCCCTCACTTACGAGCCAGTCCAGATCTGCCTGCACGCTTTTGCTGCCCGGCAGCACAATCAGGTCGACGCGCGGCATGCGCATTCCGGGCCCGATGAAACTGAACTCGACCTGCGGATGCGCGCGCAGCGCATCGAAATCGGTGTGATTGCTGATGCGTGGAAACACCGGGGCAATCACCCGGAGCCGCTCGCCATCCGTCTTCGCGCTTTGCTGCGACTGGATTGCATCCTCGGCGTCGAGATGCAGACCGTGCAAATAAGGCAGCACGCCGAACACCGGTTTGCCGGTTTTTTGCTCCAGCCACGCGAGGCCGGGCACGAGCAATTCGATATCGCCGCGAAAGCGGTTAATGACAAAGCCCTGGATGCGCGCGCGCTCGGAACTCGACAAGCATTCCAGCGTGCCGAGAAAATGCGCGAACACACCGCCGCGATCGATGTCGGCGACCAACACCACTGGGCAATCGACCGCCTCGGCAAAACCCATGTTGGCGATGTCGCGCTCGCGCAGGTTGACCTCAGCCGGGCTGCCGGCGCCTTCCACCAGCACACAATCGTATTGCGCTTGTAGCCAGTGATAAGACTCCAGCACCGCTGCCATCGCGCGTGGCTTGTACTCGTGGTAGGCGCGCGCGTCCATGTCAAGGCACGCCTTGCCGTGGATGATGATTTGCGCGCCGGTATCGGAACTCGGCTTTAGCAGCACCGGATTCATGTGGGTGTGCGGTGGCACGCCGGCGGCCTGCGCCTGCAGCGCCTGGGCGCGGCCGATTTCGCCGCCATTCGCCGTCACCGCGCTATTCAAGGCCATGTTCTGTGGCTTGAACGGTGCCACGCGCACGCCACGGCGGCGCAGCACCCGGCACAGGCCTGCCACCAACGTGCTCTTGCCCGCGTCCGAGGTCGTGCCCTGCACCATCAATGTCCCGCGCAGTCCGTTCATACCGCCATTCTTCATCGCGTCAGGTTTGGGTTGCATCGTCGTGCGCCCACTGCAACACGAGGCGCTCCAGTTGTGCCAGCCCTTCGGTAATCGCACCCGGCCCAGGCGAAAGAATGTCGGCCGACTTTATCTCGTGAAGCTGATCGCCGAGCACCGCCGGCACTGCTTCGGTCGACAGGCAGGCAATACGCTGGTAGCTCATGAGTCGCTCATTTCTGGCGCCTGGCGCGCGCCGCATCAAGGTATACGCATATTTGCTGGGCGCCGTCGAGAATGCGCGGCGTGTGACGACTGATGAGATCGGTATGAATGGTAAAAAAATTGTTGCGTGCCGTAGCCGTGAGGCCGGACCATTTTTTCCAGCCGTTCAGCCCATCCTGCGCCTTGGTATCGATGATCGCGGTACCGATGGCCTCCGGGTCAGCCTCCACTACAGCCTCGGTCGAAATCACCGGCACCAATGGCTTCAAGTCGGCGAAGATATTTTGTCCTCCGCATAGGCGGATTACATCGCTGATGAGGTGGTTGCCATTGATGGTCATCAGCGGCTTTTGCCAGATCTGGTAGAACACCCGCACTGGCGCGCGGCCGGCGTAGCGCGCGCGCAGTTCGGCTTCGCGCGCCGCAAAGGCGCGCGCCGCCTGCGCCGCAACAGTCTCGGTGCCGGCAAGTTGGCCAAATTGTTCGATGGATCTCGCGATATCGCCAAGCCGGTGCGGCTCGTTGTAGAACACCGGGGTGCCCAGCTTGAGCAGCTTGTCGAGCTGCCGCTGCACATTGCCATGCAGCCAGACCACGATCAAGTCGGGCTTGAGGGTCACGATGCGTTCCAGGTCAAGCAGTTGGTTATTGCCGACGCGCGGAATTTGCTTGGCCGCCTCCGGATAGTTGCTGTACTCAACGGCACCGACGATGCGCTCGCCCGCGCCGGCGGCATAGAGCAGCTCGGTGACGTGTGGCGCGAGGCTGATGATGCGTCGGGCAGGCTCCCTGAGCACCACGGTTTCGCCTTTGTCATCGACCAGACGAATCTCCGCGTTAGCGGCGGCGCAGCACAGCACCAACATCGCGCCGAGTGCGAACCATTGCAGACAGGCTTTCATTCGCATCGCGTTTTCTCGCGGTAGTTTTTGCAGCGCTCGAGCGACTGTTCCAGCCGTCGCCATTCTTCCTCGATGCCGGGCAGGCCGAAACGGATGCCACCCGGCTCGGCATGCCCAAACCAGCGTGTAAGGACCGCCTGCCGCGCGAGCTCACGGTGCAGCGCGCCGGCTTGCTCATTCTGCCACCACTGGAACAGCGCAGTACCTTGCGCGGCAACGCCGGCACGCGCCAGCAGCGCATTGAGGTGCTGGCCAGCCTTGATCAGAGCAGCGCGCGTGCGCGCTTGCCAAACACGGTCGGCAAGTGCCGCACCAGCAACGAATTGCGCCGGCCCGGACACGGTCCATGGCCCGAGTACGTCTTGCAAGGCACGCAGCAAGTCCACGCAGGCGAACGCAAAGCCGATGCGGGCGCCAGCGAGCCCGAAAAACTTGCCCAGCGAACGCAACACGATAAGGCTCGGTCGGGTTGCGTGCGGCGTTAAACTCGCTTCGGGCGTGGTATCGATATAGGCCTCATCCACGATCAGCCAGCCGCCATGGGCGGAGAGCCTGGCGTGCCATTCGAGTAGCTGTACTGAGTCGATGCGCTCACCAGTCGGGTTGTTCGGGTTGCATACAATCAGCACGTCGGTTTGCGCAAGCTGCTTGTCGAATTCGCATATCGGTACCGCCTGCACCGCGTGACCGTGGCGCTTCCAAGTGTGCGCATATTCGTTATAAGTCAGCGCAGCCAGCATCACCCGTGAACGCGAGCGTAGCCGCGGTAGCGCTAGGATCGCCGCTTGGGTACCGGCCACCGGCAGCATGTAATCAGTCTGGTAATAGTCCCTTGCCGCTCGTAGCAACGACTCAGAACTCCCAGGCAAACGCAGCCAGTCTGTCGCGGGTACCTGCGGCACCGGATAGCCAAGCGGGTTGATCCCGGTGGAGAGATCGAGCCAACGCTCCACGGGGATGCCATGCTTCCGGGATGCGCGGGCGAGGTCGCCGCCGTGCTCAGGCATGTCCGCTCCACCATGTGGCCAGCGCGAGCGACGCCAGCAGCGCAAGCCAGGTCACGACTCCAGTTACTACCAGGTACAGGGCGCGATCGATATCCGCGGCACCAGGCACCTGACCAGCGCCAAGTGGCGGGCGCTCTTCTATACGGCCGTGGTAGCGCGCCGCGCCACCCAACTCCAGTCCGAGTGCGCCCGCCCCCGCCGCCATCACCGGCCCTGCGTTGGGGCTTTCCCATGCGCGTGCCTGTGCTTGCCAGCAGGCCAGTCCAACGCGGGTATTGCCGAGCAGCGCGTAAGTGAGCGCGGTTAGCCGCGCGGGTGCGTAATTCATGGCGTCGTCGAGTCGTGCCGCAGCCCAGCCGAAATTAAGATAGCGCTGAGTCTTGTAGCCCCACATCGCGTCGAGGGTGTTGACCAAACGATAAGCGATCACGCCTGGCGCACCGCCGAGCGCGAACCAAAACAACGCCGCGAACACTGCATCATTACCGTTCTCCAGGACCGACTCGACCGCTGCGCGCGCCACGTCGGACGCCGATGCGTCGCGCAAATCGCGGGTCACGATGCGCGCCCCGAGCGTACGAGCGTACCCCAGGTCGGCGGCGGCAAGTGCACCAGCCACGGGATGAACGTGTTCCCAAAGACTCTTCGCGCCGAGCGCGAAATACAGCGCAGCGACGTGGATCAACGCGCTCGCCCAGGCCGGACCATACGCAACCGCAGCAGCGACGGCGATTACTGGCGCACTGACCACCAAAGCAAGCGCGAGCACGCCGAGCAGGCGAACTTTGAACGCTCCACCCGGTGGCGCCCCATTTAGCCAGGTTTCAACCCGGTCAGCGAGCTGACCGAATCCCACCAGCGGATGCAGGCGACGCGGCTCGCCAAGCGCCGCATCAAGCGCAACGCCAGCGCAGATCAACGCGAATAGCTCGGTCACAGTTAATCCGGCCAGCACGCTAACCGCTCCCTTTTGCCACGATGGGACAACCAGCGACCATCCACACGACCTTCCCGGCAAACACGGCGATCGCCTGATTGAGGCGGCCGCTCTCG
>JACPTJ010000410.1 GCA_016192835.1 Betaproteobacteria bacterium | reverse complement strand
CTGGCGGAAAAGCGCATCGCCGGCGCGGGACTCGACGTCTTCGAACACGAGCCCCACGTGGATCCGGCGCTGCTGACGATGTCCAACGTCGTGCTCACGCCCCATCTGGGAAGTGCGGTCGCGGAACTCAGGGAATCGATGGCCAATGTGGTGGTCGACAACATCCTGGCGGTACTCGGCGGCCGCCAGCCGCCCAACTGCTGGAATAAGGAAATCTACGCCCCGCCGAAATAGCTGAACCCGGGGGCAATGGAGCATCGGATCAACCGATAAAGGAACTGTCATGACTGCAATGGCTAAGGTCGTTCTTACCGACTACGTGTGGGAGTCCCTTGACGTGGAGAAGAAAACACTCGCCGGGCTCGCTGAGTTGCTGCCTCTCCAGACCAAGAAACCCGAGGAGTTCCTGCCTCAGGCGGAGGATTGCGACGCTTTGCTCAACACCTACGCCGGGCCTATCACGGCGGAAGCAATGGCGCGCATGCCCAAATGCAAGATCATCGCGCGCTACGGCATCGGGGTAGACACGATCGACCTCGAAGCAGCCACTCAGGCGGGCATCATCGTCACCAATAACCCCTCCTACTGCGTCGAAGAAGTGGCCGAAGACGCGATGGCGATGCTGCTTGCATGCGCGCGCAAGATCGCCTTTTACGACCGCCTGGTGCGCAGCGGGCGCTGGGAAGTCCCTCCGGGCAAGCCCATGTTCCGCCTTTCGGGAAGCACGCTGGGGCTGGTCGGCTTCGGCAATATCGCGCGGCTGGTTGCGATACGCGCCGCAGCGTTCGGCATGCGCGTTCTTTACTGCGACCCCTTCGTCAAGGATGGCCAGTTCGACGCTCCCGGCAAGAAAATGGAGTTGCAGGATATGCTGCGCGAAGCCGACTTTGTTTCGGTTCACCCCCCGCTCACGCCGCAGACGCGCAAGATGATCAGCGACGTAGCATTTTCGCAGATGAAACCGACTGCTTTTATCATCAATTGCTCGCGCGGCCCCATCATCGACACGGATGCGCTGGTGCGGGCGCTCGATGCGAAGAAAATCGCCGGCTGCGCGCTCGACACCACGGACCCCGAGCCGCTGCCCAATCCCCATCCGCTGCGGGGACGGGAGAACGTCATCATCAATCCCCACGCTGCCTGGTACAGCGAGCAGGCGATGGTGGGCCTGCAGGCCGGCGCGCCGAACGAAGTGCGCCGGGTGCTTTCGGGTGAGTGGCCCGTAAACGTGGTAAACCGTGCCGTAAAAGGAAAGAACCGGGCGGGACTGTAGGGTGCGCTTGCGCACCGATTGCCGGATGGTGCGCAAGCGCACCCTACGACACTGTAACGGAGTCTTGCAGCACCGATTCGCTCTAGGAGTTTGTCGGATGCATCTTGCAATGCCACTGTTCAATCAGAAGGAGGCAAAAATGAAAAAGCTTTGGGTCTTAGTTTCGGCTTTGGTATTTTGCGGCGTATTTGGTTTTGGCACCGCCACGGCGGCCGCGCCCGGCAAGATAAAGGTGGGCATCCTGCTGCCGCTCACCGGCACGTTTGCGGCGGTGGCTGAAACGCAAAGAGACGGCGCACTACTTGCAATCGATGTCGTCAACAAGAGGGGCGGCCTCAACATGCCCGGCGGTAAAGTCATGGTGGAAGGCGTGGTCGCCGATGACGAAGCCAAGCAGGATGTGGGAGTCCGGCGCTACCGTTACATGGTTTCCGAAGGCGTCAAAGGCGTGGGTGGCCAGACCTGGGCGCCGCTCGCTTACGCCATCAATGCCATGGTTGCGAAAGAACCAATGCCCTATTTTCCGGTCTGCGTGATGGCCAAGGAAGCTTTCCAGAAGGGCAAGCTCGCCGATTCCACCTTCGCCACCGCGTACAGCCCCTGGACCGTGGGCTACATGGCAGGCCAAGCGGCAGTCAAAACGCTGGGCAAGAAACGCATCTTCTTCCTGGCCCGCGCGGATAGCTGGGGCTGGGACATGCGCGACGGGGCGACTGCCGCCGCCAAGGAATACGGCGCCGAGATCGTCGGCTACGATGAGGTTTCGCTTGGAACCGGTGATTTCACGACCGTCCTGCAGAAAGTCCGCGCGGCCAAGCCGGATGTTTTCATCTCCGCGCAGTTTGCCGCCGATGCCGTGGCGCTGCTGAAGCAGGTCCACCAGATGGGGATCAACAAGGAAATGACGATATTCAATGCCTTCATCACGAACGTGGTCGCGAAAGGCCTTCCGCCGGAAGCTCTGGAAGGCGTCTACGCGATGCATTATTTTTACTATGACCTCGCCAACTTCCCCGACAAGGAAGTGGCAAAAAGCGCCAAGGAGTTCACCGATTTGTACAGCGCGAAATACAAGCGGCCGCCTGACGCCTATGCAACCATCGCCTATGTTGCCTACATGGAAATGTTCAGGGGCTTCGAGGCCGCCAAGTCCTTCGAACCGAAAAAGGTGTCCGCAGCCCTGATGGCAAACAAAGGCCAATTCAACTCGGTCAAAGGACCCGCGAACTGGCGCGGTGATCACGCGGCCGTATACAAGCACGCGGCCTTCCTGGTAAAGGGGAAAGGCGCCAAGGAGCGGAAGAACGAATGGGATCTTTTCACGGTGATGGGTTCCGTGGGCGGCGAGTCGGTGATGCCGACGCTGAAGTCTCTCGGTTACTAGGTCGCAGGTAACCGTCGCCTGCCTTGCGTCCCGGTGTGCATACCTCGCATTCACCGGGACGGAATCCTGCGGAAGGGCCGGCCGTGAGCACCGACTTGGGCGCAGAAATCATCAAAGCCGAGGGTGTCACGAAGCGATTCGGCGCACTGGTCGCCGTTGACCGGGTTGACTATTCGCTGCGCGAACACGAAGTCGCCGGCATCATCGGCTCCAACGGGGCCGGGAAAACCACCTTCTTCAACCTGCTGACGGGGTATTACACCCCCGAAGAGGGTACCATCCTGCACAAAGGCGTAGACGTCACCCGCATGACGCCGCAGGAAAGGGTGGCGCGGGGGCTGATGCGCACTTTCCAGCTCACCTCCACTTTCGACAATCTCAGCGTAACCGACAACCTGGTGCTGGCGTTTTTCCGGGCGCACCGCAAATCGTCGCTGCTGCATCTGCTCTTCAACACCTGCAAGAAGTACCGGAACGAGGACAAAATCGTCGCGATCCTGGAAACCTTTGATCTCCAGCCGGTGCGCGACCGGCAGGTGACGAATCTCAGTTTGGGGGAAAAAAGGCGCCTGGAGATCGCCATGGCGGTCCTGGCCGAGCCCGAGGTGCTGCTGCTCGATGAACCGCTGGCGGGGCTGGCCGAATCCGAGATCAAAGGCGTGCTGGACGTGCTGGGCAAGCACATCGGCAAGCAGACGATCCTGATTGTGGAACACAAGATTTCACACGTAAAGGATTTCGTGCAGAGACTCACCGTCATGCACGAAGGCAGGATCATCGCAGACGGCGGATACGAGGAATGTCTGCGCAATCCCGAGGTACGCAGAAGCTATTGGCAGATCGAAGCCTCCGCGGATGGGGATCAGCATGCCACCCGATAGCGGACTTGCAGCCACTGCCGGCGAAATACTGACCGTCAAAGGCCTGAACGTCGCGTACGGCGAGGCCAAGGTCCTGTTTGATATGCATCTGAGCGTACGGGCGAAGCAAATCGTCCTGCGTGGGACGCAACGGCGCCGGCAAGACGACGCTCCTCAAAAGTATCGCCGGATTTCTGAAACCGCTTGCCGGGTCCATCACGTCCGGCGGCGTGAGCCTCGTCGGCCGCAAGTCCTACGATATCGCGAGGATGGGAATCAAGTACGTGCCGCAGGACAAGAAAGTGTTTTCCGATCTGACCGTCAGGGAAAATCTGGAACTCGGCAGCTATGCGACCAGTGACTACAACTGGGACCGCGTCACCGACTATTTTCCGAAACTGAAGGAACTCATGGACCGCAAGGGCGGCTACCTGAGCGGCGGCGAGCGGCAGATGCTGATGATCGGCAGAGCGCTTCTCGGCAGCCCGAAAGTGCTGCTGATCGACGAGCCCACCGAAGGACTGGCTCCCAGCATCGTTGCGCACCTGCGCAGCGTTTTTTCGGAATTGAGCAAGAACACGGCACTGGTGCTCGTGGAGCAGAACCTGCCTTTGGTTTGCGCGATATCCAGCAAGGTCTACGCCATAAAAGAAGGGCGCATCGTGGCCGAACTCGCAGACCGGGAATCGATCAGGACGGATGTTTGTGAACGCTACCTGTAGGATTTCGTCATGCCGGCGAAGGCCGGCATCCAGGAATACGAAGTACGCGACAGCCTGGACCCCGGCGTACGCCGGGGTGACGAAGTGCGAGGCATCCGCCGGGGCGACGAAATGCGTGGTTTGCGCCGGTGTGACGAGTCGAAATTGGGGTTTCAAGTCATGATGAAAGCATTCCGATGGTGGTGGGGCCTCCTGCTGGCGTTTGCGCTGCTGGCGTTGTCGCGGGTATTTCTGCCCCTGCCCTTCGTCAATGAGGTCGTCATTTTTTCGATCTACACCATGGGCTGCAGTTTCCTGCTGGGGCGCGTCGGGTTCATATCGTTCGGGCAGCCGGCTTACCTGGCGGTCGGCGCTTATGG
>JACPTJ010000409.1 GCA_016192835.1 Betaproteobacteria bacterium | reverse complement strand
TGGTGGGGGGACCGGCGCGGCAAGCGGGAGTTGCTGGAGATCGTTGCCGCCCTCGGTGCCGTAGCCCCGCTCCTGACCCTCGCCTGGATTGCAGGCGACGCGGGCAGGGGCGCTCTGGCGCTGCCCTATTTTGCGGTCGTCTTCGCGTTGCTCGGCGCAATAGGTAACGGCGGCACCATCGCCTACCTCGGTTATCTGATGGAGATTTCGCCGGACGACCGGCGCCCTGCTTACAGCGGTTACTTCAATGCGCTGGCCGCGCCCGCCGCGCTATTGCCGATGGCAGGCGGCGCGGTGGCGGAAGTGACATCGTTCGCCACCGTCTTTGCGGTGAGCCTCACTGCAGCCGCACTGCAATTCTTGATGGTCTGGCGTTTGCGCGCCATCTCGATCGGAGCTAGTGAGCGATGAGGAATCTATTGTGGGAGCTGCGTAGACTCATCGCCAGGTCCTGGGTGCTCTCCTGGTGCTATTACCGGCTCCACGGCATCCGCCTCTTCGGCCCCCCGCAAGAGGAAATCTGGTACTTCGCTTTCGGCGCGAACATGCATGACAGCGCCTTTCGCGAGCGGCGCGGCATGCGACCGCTCGAATGGCGCCCCGGTCGGGTGCGCGGGTATCGACTGCGGTTCAACCTCGAAGGCCGCCCCAAGGGCAAGGCCGCGCCGGCGAATCTGAGCGTCGACCCGCAGGCGGAGCTGTGGGGCGTGCTCTATCGGATCAACCGCCGCGATCTCGTGCATCTGGATTCGACTGAAGGGGTTCCAGGACCGCGCTACCGGCATCTCTGGGTCGACGCCGAGGACAGCGATGGCCACCCGCTCAAGGCCGTCACCTACATTGCCGACGGCAACGAGGTCGATGGCAACCCGTCGCTTCGCTACCTCACTCTGCTCCGCGAAGGCGCGCGGGCGCACGGGCTGCCCGAGAGCTATCTCAGGTTCCTCGACAGCGTTAAACACGCCGAGTAATCAGCGATCTGCCGATTGCGAAACGACCCACACAAGTAGACCTTGACTTTGGACCTTACTTCAGGGTTTAACATTGTATTTATCGATGACGCGCGATTTAAGGTTGCACATGTCATCCGTTGGACCAGCGATTGAATTGAGGCGAATCCGGTTTGGGTCATGAGTGCGATCAGGCGAGGACTTGCGAATCCGTTTAGAAATATGGCGAGGGCTTCGGTCGTCGTGATTTTGCTGTCTCTCGTCACCGGGCTTCTTGGGCTGATGGTGCAGGCCACGCTCGCAAGTCGTCAGCAGATCGCCAACATGGAAGGAAGAGTGCGCACGCTCATTGAATTACGTGAAGCGGGTGCGTTCGGGACGGGCGGGTTCGGCGGCGACAAGCCGATCGGCGAGGAACACTTTTCCATTGACACGCTGAAGGCCGTGATGCGCATCCCGAACGCGCGTCATCTGGCTCGCGTGGACGAATACGTCTACAAGCCTGACATCGATCCCTCCAGGAAAAACGCGTACGCGATGATAATCGGGCTGCATCCGGGCGCGGCGCTGCGCGCGATCGGCGAGGTCGATTACGAAAACGCCCGTATCGTCGCGGGCCGTTCCCTCGCGGCGGAAGACGGGAATGCGAACGTCGCAATCGCGGGACGTCTGTATGCGGCGCAGCGCCTGGGTATTTCCGATCCCGCGGAGCTCGCGCGGGCGGAAAAGCAGATCACCCTCAACGGCCGGGCGTTCAAGGTCATCGGCATCTATACAACGGCGAACGACTTCGGGGACAATCACGTATTCATCCCGATCCGCGCGTTTCGTGCGACTTTCAATCCCGGCAAAAAACTCTCAAAAATCTTTGTCACCGTAGACTCGGTGGCAAATGTCGAACGGGTGGTCGCCGACTTGAAGAGCATCCCGGAAGCGGATGTGGTGACCGCGCCGGAATCCGTCTCGACGGCCCGCGTGACGTTGGGGACGCTCGCCGTGGCGAGCACGTATGCAGCCGTGTTGCTCTTTGCGATCGGCGCCGTGCTCACCGTGTTTGTCATGATCCTGAGCACGCGCGAGCGCATCCGCGAAATCGGTACGCTCAAAGCACTCGGCGCGTCGAATCGGGAAGTCGCGTTGCAGTTTCTTTCTGAAGCTTTCACGATAAGCGCGCTGGGCGGTGCGGGCGCCTTGTTGCTCGCGGCGCCGCTTACAGTGGTGGTCGGGCGCGTGCTTGGGGTGCCGATGGAGTTCGATCGCGACGTCGTCCTGTTGATTCTGGCGGGAGCGGTGGTTTTTGCCGCGCTGGGAAGCATCTACCCGGTCATCCGGGGCTTGCGGCTGAGCCCCGTCGAAGCGATGCGGAGGACAGCATGAGCATGGTCCGCATAGGCGTACGCAATCTCTGGCGGAGCAAGCTGCGCCTCGTTCTCGTGGCTGCGCTCATCGGCACGCCGTTCTTCCTGCTCCTCGTGATGGAGTCGATTGGCGATGCCGTGCAACGGCAAACCGATGTGTTGAAGGAGAGCGTCAACAACACGCTCCAGTTGCGCTCGCGCGGCTCGATGGGCCACGTCAATATGGTCGGTAACGAAGACCTTCTGCCGCAGGACGCGCTGGCAAAGGTAAAAGGCGTAGCTCACGTCGCGAAAGCGGAGCCTTACCTGCTTGCCATGACCCCCACCGCAGGCCACAACTTCGCCATGGTGGTCGGCGTCGATCCGGATGATACGCGGCGGCTGGAATCGCATGGCGAAGCCGGTAATCCCAAAATCATCGCCGGCCGCGATCTCACGGAGGCGGACCGCGGCAAGCGCGTGGCAATCATCGGCCAGGGCGTTGCCAAGTGGGCGGGTTTGAAGCCGCAAGATATCGGACAGGCGACGCTCACACTCGATCTCAAGCGCACCCATCCTGTAATCTTCGCCCTGGATCGTCCGCCCGTGACGCTCACGATCGCCGGCATTTACGCAAGCGGGTACGTGTTCGGCGATATGCAGCTCTTCATGCCGCTCGACACGTTCCGCGAGGTCTACGGCGTGCGCGAAGGTATTTCGTGGCTTTACGTGCGTGCCGATTCCGCGGAGCGCCTTCCCGCGGTTGAGAAGGAGATCAGGGCCACGCTGGGCAACGTTGCGGACATCATTTCGCCTACGACGGTAGCCGAATTCCAGACGACCGCGACGCGTGCGGTGCAACGTCTGGCAAGCAGCGGAATTGCACTCGCCGCGGCGCTGATGGTGATCGTCATCTTCTTCGTGATGTTGCTGGTGGTTCGCGAACGCGCATGGGAGATCGGCACCTTCAAAGCGCTCGGGGCATCGGATGCCGGCATCGCCGCTAGCTTTCTTACTGAAGCGATATTGCTGTGCGCGATTGGCGCAATGGCCGGCGTTGTACTGTTTCTGTTCTGGGGTGGACCGCTCGCGCATCTGATTTTCGGACTCGGAATTGCCCCTTTCCTCCCCGCGCAGTACAACACGCTCGCGGGCGCCCTTGCGCTGACACCGCGGTTCGGTCCGACCACGCTCGGCATACTCGTCGCCGCGTGTCTTTTCGCCGCGCTTGCTGGAAGCGCCTGGAGCATCCGGCAGATCATAAGATTGTCCCCAGTGGAGGCTATTAGACATGAATGATGCTCACAGCGCTCTCCGGGGCCGCTTGATCGTGCTGCGGGAGGCCAGCAAGATCTATCAGCGCGGTGACCAAGTCGTCGCGGCTCTCGACGGTATCAACCTCGAAGTGCCCGAGCGGGGCATGGTCGCCCTCGTCGGTGCCAGCGGCAGCGGCAAGTCGTCGTTGCTGCACATTGTTGGCGCGATGGATCGTCCAACCCGCGGAGAGGTTACGGTGGCGGGACAGCGCCTCGATACGTTGCCGGAGTCCGCTCTTACGGCTTTTCGCCGCGATACCGTCGGATTTGTATTTCAAAGCTTCAATCTGATCCCGAACCTCAGCGCGCTGGAAAATGTCATGCTGCCGATGGAATTTGCGGGCGCCGCCGCGCCAGAGCGCCGGCGGCGTGCGGCCGATTTACTGACCCGAGTCGGCCTTTCCACGCGGCTTACCCATCGCCCGCGCGAGCTGTCCGGCGGGGAACAACAACGCGTCGCGATTGCCCGGGCGCTTGCCAACAATCCGCCGCTGATTCTGGCCGACGAGCCCACCGGGAACCTCGATTCCAAGACCGGACAGATGATCTACGAGCTGCTGAAGGAAATTGCCAAGGAGCGTACGGTGATAGTGGTAACCCACGCCGAACCTTTGGCGCAGTTGGCCGATCGGATCGTGCATATCAAGGATGGCAGACTCTCGCCGCAAGCGCAGCCCGGAGCGAGCGCTGAAAACTCATTGCAACAGCAAAGGAGTACAACTCATGGTTAGAAAACTTGCTTTGCGAGGAAAACTTGTGGCGGTCAGCCATGTCACGGATAAAGGTGAGAAACTCGTGAAATCTCCGTCAACTGACACGCATTCAGGCAAACCTCAATCGGAGGCGGTTATGCTTACGATCGGCAAGGTCGCGGCGTCGTTGCAGGTAAGCACGGACAGCATTC
>JACPTJ010000563.1 GCA_016192835.1 Betaproteobacteria bacterium | reverse complement strand
GCGGCATCCAGCACCGCCTCCACGCGCTGCTGGCCGAATTCAGTAACGGCCGCCTCGATGCGGTGGGCCTGCGCGGCGGCGTGCTCGACGATGTGCGTTCCCGCCATCTGCTCGAAGCGCGCAAACAGCTGGTTGTTCTTGGCGAAATCGGCGTGACCCAGTACATGGGCGGTGACCAGCGTATTTTCGGCGAGCGTGTTGGTGCTGACCAGGTAGGCATGGCACGGGTTGCCGGGGAACATCACCTCGAAAATCCGCGAATTTCCCATGCTGCGCCGGATCAGCTGATGAATGTAACGCACGCCGAACGACCAGTGCGGCATCCTTACCGGCAGGCCGTAGACCGCGACTTCCATCATGAAAGTCGTCGGCACCAGCTCGAAGTCCACCGGGTGATAATCGAGCCCGAGCTTGCGGGCGAGCGCCTCGAGGCGTGGCGCGTATTCGGCGACGGTCGCGGACATGATCAGGCAGCCTCCGCTTGCCCGGCTTGCTGCTGAAAGAACTGGCGCAGCGCAGTCCAGATGTCTTCCTGGCCGGCGATCTGCGCGACGCCAACTGCAGGATGGTCGCGCTTGAGCTCGGTCAGAATGGCGCTCATCTCGGTTTCCGAGGACCTGCCGTAGGACGGCCGGATTTCCACGTAACCCATATAGTTAAGTTCGGACGCGAGCTTGCGCAGCGCTTCGGTCGCGTGGTCACGGTCTTCCGCGGCATTCTCGCCGTCGGACGCGTAAAAGAGGTAGCCGTTGTAACGCGCCGGGTCGTAGCGGCTGTGCAGCAGCTCGTGTCCCAAGTTGAATGCCGAAGACGCCGCCGTTCCGCCCGTGCCGCTGGTGCGGAAAAATTCTTCCTCGGAAAACTCCCACGCATTCACGGTGTGGGCGAGAAAGGCCGTTTCCACCCTGGGGTACTGGCGGCGTATGCCTTGCAGCGCGAAAAAGAAGAACGTCTTGGCGAGCCTGCGTTCGGTTTCGCCCATGCTTCCCGATACATCGAGGGCGAACAACACCGCTGCATTGGTCGCGGGTTTCTGGCGCCGCACGAGCTGCCGGAAGCGCAGATCGTCGTCGGTGAAAGGCACGGGGTGTTCCTGAATCGCGCGGCGTTTCACCGCTTCCTTGACGGTGCGGCGGCGGTCAAGGCGGGAGCGGGCGCCATGCCGGTCCCAGCCTTCGCGCACCAGCTCGGCGTCCTCCACGGCCGAGCTCTGCTTGGGCTTGAGCTCGGGCAGCTTCATCTCGTCCCACAGCCAATCGAGGATATCGTCGACCTTGAGCTCGATGACGAAGTTCACCTCGCCCTCGCCGGTGCCGCCGCGACCCGCGCTTTCATCCTTGCCGGCCTGCGGTTGCGCCGGGCGCAGCACCGTTCCCGGCTCGCCCGCGCCTTGACCCGCGCCCGACTCGGTTTCGGGGTCACGCAAGCGGAAACGGGCATGCTCGAGCAAACGCACCGGCACCAACACCGTGCGGTCCCCGGCGCGGGTCAGCACGTCCGGCGAGGTGATGAACTCTCGCACGCGTTGCTTGACGGCTTCGCGCACCTTTTCATTGTGCCGCAGCCAGTCGCGCGCGCCGCGCGAGAACAAGTCGTACCACGAGACTTCCGCGGAAATCCGCGACCGTGGTTGGGTGTCGGGAGTCAGGAGGTCGTCGGACATGGTGGGCCACCGGCAATCATCGTCCCGGTTATTCCTGGGCCAGCAGCGTGGTCACGTAGTTGAGCGCCTCGCGGGCGCTATGGGCGTCGTAACCGTACTCTTCGACCAGGCGTTTTTCGACCACCGAAATCTTCTGTTTCGCTTCTTCGTCGGGGCGCGTGGTCGAGCTGACCAGCCGCAGCACGTCGCGGCGCTGCTCGAACAGGTAATGCTTGACGGCATCCTGCAGCCGCGCGTGGCTGCTCAACGCGAACTTCTCGCCGCGCTTGTAGGCGCCCATCGCCTTGCGCACCACCTCCTGGCGGAACGACTGTTTCCCGGATTCGGAAACGTCGATCTTGTCTTCCACCGAGCGCAGGAAACGCTCGTCGGGTTTGCGCTCCTCGCTGGTGATGGGATCCTTGACCAGGCGGCTATCGAGCGTGGCTTCCACCTCATCCAGGTACTTGTCGAGCAGATCCTGCGCTTCCTGCTCGAACGATACGAACAGCGCCTTGTGGACGTCTTCCTTGACCCAGCGATTGTAGAAGTCCTTGCGCGCGATGACCAGGAAATCGACCCACTTGCGCTTTTTCTTCGGGTCGATGCGGGCGTCCGAATCGATGGCGTCCTTGATCGCCAGCAGCAGGTTCATCGTGGTCAGGCTCTTGACGTCGCTTTGAATGATGGCGTTCGAGAGCGCGTTGATGACAAAGCGCGGGCTGACTCCAGCCAGGCCTTCGTCCGGCATTTTGGCCTTGATGCGTTCGGTGTCGGCCCGGCTTACGCCTTCCACGTCTTCGCCGGCGTGAACGCGCACTTTCTTGGCAAACTCGGGTTCCTTGTCCTCGCCTTCATGGAGTCGCGTCAGGATCGCAAACACCGCCGCCGTGTGCATGACGTGCGGGTCCAGGTGCACTTCCTTGAATGCCGTGGCGGCCGATATGAGCTTCTTGTAGATGCGCGCCTCCTCCTTGTAGCTCAGGGTATAAGGTACCTGGATGATGACCATCCGGTCGAGCAGCGCCTCGTTCTCGCTTTCCTGCAGAAACTTGCGAAACTCGGCGAGATTGGTGTGGGCGATAATGGCTTCGTCCAGATAAATCAGCGGGAAGCGCGACACTTTGACGTTTTTTTCCTGCGTCAGAGTCAACAGCAGGTAGAGGAACTCGCGTTTGACCTTGAGGATCTCGATCATCTCCAGCACGCCGCGGCTGGACGCGTACATCGCGCCCGACCACGACCACGCGCGCGGGTCACCCTCATCTCCGTATTCCGCCACTTTTGAAAGATCCACCGAGCCCACCAGGTCGGCGATATCGGCAGTGGTGGGATCGTGGGGGGCATAGGTGCCGATGCCCATGCGCCCGGCTTCCGAAATGAAAATGCGGTGCACCGGCATTTGCATGAAATCGCCGGCGAATTTCTCCTCGTGGCGGCGCGCGTGCGGGTTGTCAACGCCGTTGCGGCCGTCGGTGCGTCGTTCTTCGAGGCGCGACCGGCACAGCGGGCACAGATCGCCGACGATTTCGACACCGTAGGTCTCGCGGAACTGCGGACGCAGCGTGTAGGGGACCAGATGCAGCGGCGACTCGTGAACCGGACACCCTTGAATGGCGTAGAGTGCGCCTTCATCGGTGTAGCAGTATTCCTCGAGCCCGCGTTTCAATAGAATCACGATGCTCGATTTACCTCCCGAAGGCGGCCCCAGCAGCAACAGCAGGCGCCGGCCCACTTCCGAGCCTGCGCTCGCAGCCTTGAAATAATCGGCCAGGCGTTCCAGCGCGTCGTCGATCCCGAACAGCTCCTCAGTGAACAGCTTGTAACGGGGTTGCCCTTCGTGATTGGTCTCGTACCCTTGCCATCGGATCATGTCCCAGATGTACTGGTGGCTGTTGCGGGCGATTCCCCGGCTGTCCCCGGGCACGATTTTTTCCAGGAATTCGCCGAACGTCCCCGACCAGGGGTTGGCGCGGTGGTGTTGCGCAAAGGCAACGAGGTTTTTGACAAACTCGTTGTGACGCTCAGAGTGATTGGCATTGTCAGACATCATTTACCCTCCTGCTGCAAGCAAACTATCATCCATTTAAACATCGGACACAATAAAACCTACATGGTTCCGCTCATAGTCCGTTGATTCTTGCCGGAAATTCAAGTTCGTCCCCGGGCTTCCCGTGCGCGCGGTGCGGATGCCCGCAATTTGAAACCGGCTCCTGAATAGCTGGTCAAAATACGTGATCGAGAGCGACTCCCATGTTGGACAAGATACAGAAATTCTTCCGCACCTTCCTGCTGTTCGAGCTGGTGCAGGGCATGGTGCTGACCGGCCGGCATCGTTTCAGGCGCAAGGTCACAGTGCAATATCCGGAGGAGAAGACGCCACAACCGTAAGTCTGCGTAACGCGGAGGGTCTATGTTCAAACATATTCTGATGCCGACCGACGGATCCGAGCATTCCGAAAGAGCAATCGAGCGCGGAGTCGAGCTGGCGAAACTTTGCGGCGCGCGAGTCACCGGGATTCACGTCATGCCGGATTACCGCCTGATGATTGCGTACGAAGGCGCGTTCGACTCCGCGACGTATGAGAGAGTAGAAGAGGAGGCGCGCGCCCGGGCCGCAAACTTCCTGGCGTTCGTTCAGAAGACTGCGGACGCGGCGGGGGTGCCATGCGAAACCGTCGTGGCGACCAATGAGCATCCCTACGACGCGATCGTCAATACCGCCAATGAGCGCGGTTGCGACCTGATTGTGATGACCGCCCGCTATCGCAGGGGACTGGTTGCGCTGATTATGGGCAGCGAAACGACGCGCGTCCTGCACCGGGCTTCCATTCCGGTATTGATGTTTCGCGCGCTGATGAGTGCGGATCACCCCGACAAGGCGGCGCCCAGCTTGGGAGACCAATCGCGTAGCAAAGCAGCGAGTAGCGACGGCGGCCGGGGTGCGTAACACAAGTCCTGCATCGACGGTCGCGGAGTCGGGGCGCGCCGCGGCCGTTACCAAAGCGGCTTGCTCAGGTTCTCGGCGAATCCCGAGAACATGACGTTGAAGCTGATACTGATTCTCGGCTCCTCGCTCGCATTGGCGTCGACCGAATGCTGCAGGTAAGCTGGGAACAGGAGCAAAGTACCATTTTTCACCCGGACCACCACCTGGTCGGTATTCTCCGCGGTTAGCGCCGTAACGGGTGGCCGGATGATCCCGGCCTGGGGCCGTGGATCGTGGAAATTTATCGTATCCGCGCCGGCCGGCGTGCAAAGGTAATACGCCCCGCTCAGGAAATTGTTGGGATGGGTATGGGCGCGATGCGATGCTCCCTTGGTGAGCACGTTGGCCCAGCACCCGGTGATCTCAAACGCGTCGCAGCCAATCCGCAGGAAACGCAACACGCTGCGGGTGCCCCTCTCAACGCACGCCACCAGATCGCGGAATTCGCCGAGTTGGTGCAGGTTCTGTTCTGATTGCCAACCTTTGCCCGCCGCCACCCGGGGCAAACCTTCCTTCTCGAGCGCCGCGAGGATGCGTTCGTCCATGGGCTGGTGAAACTCTGCCTTGAGCTGGAGCTTCCATACCAGCGTGGGGAACATGGGCGTGACATCGGAGCTTTCCAGCCAGGGGTCGTTTGGAATCGGCATATCTCACCCCGCCTCAACTATTCGCCTGTGCCGCCGCGTCTCTCAGGGAACAAACCCGTGGCGCATGGTGTTTTCTGAAACGACGCGCGTCCACATGAACTGCTTCAGATAATCGTGACCGCCGGCCTGGATGCCGGTTCCCGACAGCTTCACGCCGCCGAACGGCTGTGCCGCAACCAGCGCGCCGGTAATGCGGCGGTTGAGATAGAGGTTGCCGACGCGGAAATACTCGCGCGCAAGCTGAAGATTTTGCGGCAGGCGCGAGAACACGCCGCCGGTCAGCGCGTAATCGGCATCGAGCGCGATCTCGAGCGCGCGCTCGAAGCTCGCGGCGCGCAGCACCGCAAGGATTGGGGCAAAAATTTCCTCGCGCGCGAGCCGGTGCCCTGGCTCGATGCCGGTAAAGATCGCGGGCGGCACGTAAAACCCGTCGGCCGGCGTGTGCCCCTGGTAGTAGAGCTGCCCTTCCTGTCTGCCGATTTCGATGTACGCAAACGCTTTCTGCTGGGCCGCATGCGTAATCACCGGACCGAACACGAATTGCGGGTCTTCCGGTGGCCCGTACGGAAAAGCATCCAGCGCCGCGGCGAGCCGCGCCACCAGCCGGTCGTGCACGGCCCCGACCGCGATCACGCGCGAGCAGGCCGAGCATTTCTGTCCCTGATAGCCGAACGCGGAATGGATGATCTGCGCGACCGCGTCGTCGAGATCAGCGTCGGCATCGACGATGATCGCATTCTTGCCGCCCATTTCGCATACCACGCGCTTGACGTGCGTCTGTCCCGGTGCGGTCCGCGCGGCTTTTTCAAGAATGGCCAGCCCGACTTCGCGCGAACCGGTAAAGGCGATAACACCAACCTGCGGATGCTCGACCAGGAAGTCGCCGATCGCGTCGCCGCGCCCGGGCAGCAACTGGCACACGTCGGGTGGGAATCCGGCGGCGCGCAGGATCTCCATGAACCGGTGTGCCACGATCTGCGCGGGAGCCGCAGGCTTCATGATTGCGCAGTTGCCAGCGACGAGCGCGGCGGCCGTCATGCCGGCCAAAATCGTGAGCGGGAAGTTCCACGGCGCGATGATTACCGCGACCCCGCGCGGCTCGTAACGCAAATGATTGGTCTCGCCGGGGAAGCACCGCGTCGGCTGCCAGCCGTCGAGCTGCGCCATCTCGCGCGCGTAGTAGCGCAGGTAGTCGATTGCTTCGGCGACATCGGCGTCGGCTTCGCGCCAGTTCTTGCCCTGCTCGAATACCTGCCACGCCGCGAGCTCAGTGCGCTGCTCGAACAGCAACCCGGCGGCACGCAGGCACAACGCGCAGCGCTGCGCGACGGGCGTGTCGCGCCACGCGGGAAAAGCGCCGAGCGCGTTGTGGATTGCCTGCTCAGCGTGCGCGCGGTCCGCGAGCTCGATATGGCCGAGCACTTGAGCGGGCTGCGCGGGATTGATTGCCGCATATTGTGCGGCGGGGAGCGCGCCTGCGCCGCGGATCGCGAGCGGATAATCGCGCCCGAGTTGCCCGCGCACGCGCGTCAGCGCGCGCGCAAAAACATCGCGCGCTTCCGTGCGGCTGAAATCCGTGAGCGGCGTGTTGGCGAACGCGGGCGGTGGCTCGGCGGCGGCCGGCGCCGTCGAGGACGCAGCGCCGGGCGCCACGAGCAGCGTGCCGGGGTCCTGTGATTCGGCATAAGTCTGGCGCAGGATCGAAGTGCTGGCGGTGTTTTCAAGCAGGCGCCGGATCAGATAGGCGATGCCGATCACGAGTTCGCCGCACGCCAGGTAGACGCGCAGCGTGGTGCCGGCGCCGGCCACCGCGCGCTGCAACGGGTCCGCCATGCCGTAGAGCATTTGTACTTCCCACTCCTGCGCCGTCATGCCGTGCCTGCGCGCAGCCGCGATGGCGTATGACACGCTGCGCAGATTATGGCTGGCGATCGCCGGATAGACGACATCGCGGCTCTCGAACAGCAAGCGCGTCAGCCGTTCGTAGTTCGCGTCGGTATCGGTCTTATTGAGGAATACCGGAAGCGGCCAGCGACGCTGTTGAGCGAGCGCGACCTCGGTGTCCCAGTACGCGCCTTTCACCAGACGCACGCAGATGCGGCGGCCGAGCGCGCGCGCCCAGCGTATCAGCTCCGTCAGATCGCGTTCGGTTTCGGGCAGGTACGCCTGCAATGCGATTCCCGGCTGCCAGTCGCGATCGGAATCGCTTTCCACCAGGTCGCGAAACAGTCCCAGGATCTGCGGCTTGAGCTCGTACTGTTCCATGTCGATCGTGAGCGCGGCACCCGTGCGATGCACTTCCGCCAGCAGCGGCTGCAGGCGCCGTAGCACGCGCTGGCGCGTGCCTGCGGGATCGAGCGGATCGAAGCGCGGCGTCAGCGCGGTGAGCTTGAGCGAAAGATGCGGCGCGACGCCGGCTGCGATGCACCCGCCCAGCAATTCGTGGTAGCGCGCAACGTAGCGATCCGCCTCAAGCTCGGTGAGCACGGCTTCGCCGACGGCGTCCACCGTGACCTGCGCGGGGATGCGCTGCAAGGCACGCAGCACGCGCAGCAATGCTGCCGGTTGCTCCTCGACCAGAAACAGCCGCGCGATGCGCTTGACGCTCGCGCGCACCGCCCACGCCGCCCATGCGTGGTTGCCGAGCTGCAGCAATTTCTCCCACACTCCGCCGAGCTGCCGGCCGGCCAGGTAGGAGCGGAAGTGTGCCGCCACGTCCTCGGCGTCCTCGAGTTGCGGCAGGACATCGATGAACTGAAACAGCGCGCTGCGCAGCGCCGGGTCATCCAGAACCTGCTTCAAAACGCGGCCGCGCACGCCGATCGCCCCCGTGAGGAAGAATGGCTGCTCATCGAATGGCCCAAAGGCGAAGCCCAGCCCACGCGCTACTGGCTGTCCACCCTGCCCGAGAGCATCTCCTTCAAGGAGCTGGTGGGCACCGTCAAAATG
>JACPTJ010000465.1 GCA_016192835.1 Betaproteobacteria bacterium | reverse complement strand
GATGAGCGGCGGGCCCCAGACCTCGGACAGTTTCTGGCCGATGGCGCGCGCGAGTATGTCGATGCCGCCGCCGGGCGGATACACCACAACTATGCGAATCGGTTTATTCGGATAATCCGGAGTCGCAGCCAGGCTACCCTGAACGAGTCCCAGCAACAGAGCGAGCGCGACGGACCAGTAAACAGGCGATAATGTCATACGCTTCGTTTCCTTGTCAACGGGTCGTTCCGGGGATTGCGCGTCTGCGCTTGACTTCCCGCCTGACCCAGTTCGTGAGCCCCCCCTCGTCGACGATTTCCTGCACGAATTTCGGCAGCGGGTTCGTGCGGAATAGCCGGCCATCGAATGTGATCTCGCCGGCCGCCGTGTCCACCCGGCCCGGCTGCCCCTGCTTCGCGGCGCGCGCAGCCTCGGGACACGTGATGATCGGCAGGCCCAGGTCAATGGCCATACGATAGAACGTCCTCGAAAAACTGGCGGCCACGACGCAGCTAAGCCCCAGCGCCTTGAGTCCGAGCGGCGCCTGCTCGCGTCCCGAGCCGGCGCCGAAGTTCGTGCCAGCCACCAGGATGTCCCCCGGTTTGACGCGTTGCACGAATCCGGGATCGACCTCCTCGAAAATGTGCTTGGCGATCTGCGCTGGATCGAGGATGGATAGATAGCGGCCGGCGATCATGACATCGGTGTCGATGCTGTCGCCGAGAACGTGGAGTGTGCCTTCGAATATCATGGTGCGCCTCGACTAAAGTTTGGCCGGGTCGATGATTTCGCCGGCCACGGCAGCCGCCGCGGCCACATAGGAGTTGCCCAGATACACCTGGGAACCCGCATGTCCGGCTCGGCCCTTGAAGTTCCGGTTGACGGTGGCAACCGCGACCTCACCGTCATCGAGCGCTCCGTTGTGTCCCCCGAAGCATGCGCCACACGTCGGCGTGGTCACTGCCGCCCCGGCTGCGACGAAATGCTCGATCAAACCTTCGGCGATTGCCTGCAAATAGACTTGCTGCGTGGCAGGAACGATGATCGCGCGTGTCCCGTTCGCAATTTTTCGCCCCTTGAGTATGCTGGCGATCTGGCGCAAGTCGGTAAGGGTGCCATTGGCGCAATTCCCCATGTACACCTGGTCGACATGCACGCCCTGGACCGAGTCGACCGGGACGACGTTCCCCGGAGAATACGGCTTCGCCACCAAGGGCCGCAGCTGCGACAGGTCTATATCGTGCCGCGATTCATACCGGGCGTCAGCGTCGGCCTTCAACAGCACATGGTCGCGCTTGCAATACTGCTTTGCCCACGCTGCGGTGATTTCGTCCGGTTCCACCATCCCCGTTTTTGCCCCTGCCTCCACCAGCATGTTGCAGATCGCCATTCGCTCGTCGATATTGAACGCGGCAATGGCCGGTCCGCCGAACTCGATGGATTTGTACAAGCCGCCGTCGACACCGATCTCCTGCAGCACTTTGAGGATGATGTCTTTTCCGGTCACGAACGCGGGCTTGGCTCCGTGCAGATTGAAGCGCAGCGACTCGGGGACCCGAAACCACGTCTCATCGAGCACCATGATCGCGGCCATGCCGGCCCAGCTCATGCCGGTGCCGAATGCGCCGAATGCGCCCGCAGTTCCGGTATGGGAATCACCACCCGCAATCAGGTCTCCGGGGCCGAGCAGCCCCTGCTCGGGTATCAATGTATGCTCGATTCCGCCTTTGCCGGCATCGAAAAAATGCCTGATACCTTTTTCTTTCGCAAAGCGGCGCATGTCGCCGAGCATGCGTGCACCCGGCGCATTGGGCGCGGGCGCGAAATGGTCGCAAACCATTGCCAGCTTGTCCGGCGAGGCCACGGCCTCTCCGCCCATATTCTGAAAATGCCGGATCGAGACCGGCCCGTTGGCATCGTTGAGCAGCACCAGATCCACCCATGCGCGCACGATGTTGCCGGGTTCGATTTGGGCCTTGTCATCCAGCGAGTGCCTCTCGAGAATTTTTTCCGCAATGGTCTTTCCCATGTGACGTTATGCTCCTTCTGGGCGTTCTTCGTTTACGCGCTTGCTCCAGCCGGCCACGGGTGCAGCCAGCGCTGATTTCCGTTCAAACAGCTGCTCGGTCATCTGCGATGCGGCCCAGCCCCCATGTCCGGCAGCTTATGCCGCGTGCTGGAGCTTGGCCGAGCGCCCGGCATTGCGGCCCGCGAGACGCCCGAATACCGCCCCGCTCGTCAAACCGCTCGCGCCGGGATAGTTGAAATAGAAAATGCCGCCCACCATCTCGCCAGCCGCAAACAGTCCGGGGATGGGCTCGTGATTGGTATTGACGACCTGGCCTTCATTGGTGATCTTCAATCCGCCGAAGGTAAAGGTGACGCCGCAGGTAATCGCGTAGGCCTCGAAGGGCGGTGTATCGATGGTCTGCGCCCAGTTCGACTTCGGAATCGGCAGACCGACCGTGCCCCTGCCGTCTTTTTCGTTGGGATCGAACGGCGCATCGTTCCTCACCGCCTCGTTGAATTCCCGGATGGTCTTGAGGCACTGCACAGGATCGACGTCGTCGAGCTTTTCCACCAGCTCCTCCAGGGTGTTGGCCTTTACCTTGGTCACTTGCTTGGTGCGGTACTCATCGAGCAGCAGGTGCGTGACTTTGGAGTCGTAAATCTGCCACGCAAACTGGCCGGGCTGATCCAGGATGAGGTGGCCGTACTTGGCATAGGTAAAGCTGCGCAGATCGGCGCCCTCGTCCAAAAAACGACGGCCCTCCGCGTTCACCATAATGGCAAAAGTGTAGCTGTGACGCTGAAAGTTGGGGGTTACGGCCAGATCGCCGAAATCCGTGGCATAACGTTCCCAGCCGACCGCATGGCAGCCTGACCAGTGGCCAAACGGCTGCGCGCCGATGCGCAAGGCCATCTCCAGGCCGCAGCCCGTGTTGTACTTGGTGCCACGTACCTTGGCCAGATCCCAGCCGCGGCCCAGGTAGCGCGTGCGCCACTCGGTATTGGCTTCGAATCCGCCGCACGCCAGAATCACGGCGCCGGCGGTAATACGCCGGGATGCACCCTTCACTCTGACCACCACACCCGAAACCCCGGCGTCGGAATGAACGAGATCCTGCACCCAGGCGTCATAGACGATCTCGATCCCCTTCTTTTCCGCCGACTTGTATAACGCGTCAATCAGACCAACGCCGCCCCCCCAGACCACGATCGGCGCGCCGCCCCAGAACTTGAATCTGCCGTTGACCCGATAAGCCTGCCGGCCGAAATTGGGCATGAATCTCACGCCGTTGTCTTTCATCCAGCGCACCGTCGCATTGCTGTTCCTGACCAGAATCTCGCACAGATCCGGGTCGGTTCGATGCTGGGTGATGCGCGCCATGTCGTCGAAGAACTCGTTTTCGGTGTACACGCCAAAATCGCTGGAAGCGATTTCATCCGGAGTCAGATCGGGTGCCAACGCAATGATGTCCTCGGCGCCGTCATACGCGAAGCGCATTTTTCCGTCGGTATACGAACTGTTGCCACCGCGCTCGGATTCCGGGGCGCGCTCGAGCACCAGCACCCTTGCGCCCTGCTCGCGCGCGGAAAGGGCCGCGCAAAGCGCGGCATTCCCGCCGCCGACCACGATCACATCGTATTTGTCTTGTTCCATCTTCGTGTCCATTCTTCGGCTACGGTGCGTTCCATCAACGCAGCTCCCGTACCTAATTGCCCTTGATGCCGGCGGTCTTTATGATCTTTTCCCACTTGGTTATTTCAGTGCGAATAAATTTCGCGAACTGGTCCGGCGTGCCCCCGACCGGCTCGAAACCGTCGCTGGAAAACCTTTGTCTGACTTCCGCCACCTCCATGATTTTCACGATTTCCTTGCTCAGCGCGCCCAGCACGCTCTTGGGAACACCGGCAGGCGCAAGAAGTCCGTACCACGATGCCGCGTCATAACCGGGCAGTCCGGCCTCGCTGATCGTCGGCACTTCGGGCAGCGCGCTGCTGCGTTTGGCGGTGGAGACCGCGAGTGGCTTGACTCTGCGGGCCTGAATTTGCGATAGCACCGACGGAATCGAAGTGAACAGCATCTGCACTTCGCCGCTGAGCAACCCGACTACCGAAGGGGCGCCGCCCTTGTAAGGCACGTGTATCATGTCGATGCCAGCCATGTTCGTGAACAGCACCATTTCCATGTGGGTGATGTTGCCCGGCCCGCCCGAGCCATAGATCAACTGCTTGGGCTTGGCTTTAGCTGCCGCGATTAAATCTTTTATGCTGTTTACCGGCAACGCCGGGTTCACGACGAGCACCGAGGGGCCGATAGCGACCAGACTGACCGGAACCAGGTCCCTCGTCACATCAAAAGGCAGCTTTGCAAACAGGCTCGGCATCGCGATCGTGAGGTTCGACATCAGCAGCGTATAACCGTCCGGCTGGGCTTTGGAGACGATGTCCGCGGCGATGTTGCCGGACGCGCCGGGACGGTTATCGACGACGATCGACTGACCGAGCGCTTCGGTCAACTGCTTGCCGATGGTGCGCGACGCAATGTCCACGCCACCGCCAGCGCCGAAACCGACGACGATGCGGATCGGGCGCGTGGGGTACGCCTGAGCAGCAATCGCCGCCGAACTTAGGCCGGCGACGCACAATGCAATAAGGCCAAGCCATCTGAAACGAGCATTCATTTTTTGCTCCTCGGTTGGTATTCCCTGCCATAACCGTTGGTCCGGTCGTCGCCACTTGGACGTTCGCCGGCTGCGCCCGCAACCGTCCGGCCTCCTTCCTTCCAAGAGAAGGATGCCGGTATTCCGTCGGTCGACGGGCCGGCCCCCGCTATCGCTCGGGCGCAGCGCGAAACATGCTACCAAGCGCCAGCATGCATTGCAAGAATATTGAGTTATCCTGGTATTGCTTTTTCTTATTGTAAAATGATCCCCGTGGCAGGAAATTTTGAGGATACCGGTATGCCGAATACGATGAGTCAGAAAATACTCGCCCGCGCGGCGGGCCGCAAAACCGTGGACGTTGGTGACATCGTAACCGCCCGCACCGACCTCGCGATGTCGAATGACATCACCGCGCCGATCACGCTCAAGCAGTTTCATGCCGCCGGCGCGACCCGCGTGTTCGATGCGGACAAGATTTGCGTCATCGCGGGCCGCCATATGCCTTTCCGCGACGTGCACCTCGCGCAGGAAGTCGAGCGCATCGGCAACTTCTGCAGGCAGCATGGCATCACCAAGTTCTTCTCGAACTGCGAGGGCATGGACCATGCGCTCGCCCCCGAGCTCGGCCTGATACGTCCGGGCATGCTGATACTCAACGGCGACTCGCATGCGTGCACCTATGGCGCATTCGGTGCTTTCGCGGTCGGAATGGGCTCGACCGATATGGCGTACATCTTCGCCTTCGGCGAGACGTGGCTGCGCGTACCGCCCACTATTGCG
>JACPTJ010000464.1 GCA_016192835.1 Betaproteobacteria bacterium | reverse complement strand
GTACCTACGACTCCGGCCGGACCTACCGACACGCTTGCGCGAGTGATTTCCGCGCACTTGTCGAAAGCCTTGGGGCAGCAAGTCGTAGTGGACAATCGGCCCGGAGCGGGAGGAAGAATCGGGTTAGAAGTTGCCTCGAAATCGGTTGCCGACGGACATACCATTTTCATCGGCTCGCAGGGTAACCTGACTGTGCACCCTGCGCTTCATCACAAGCTGCCGTACGACCTTGAAAAGGACTTTGCGCCCATCGTGCTGCTCGTACGGGTGCGATATTTGTTGCTGGTCAATCCGCGAGTGCCGGCAAACGATCTCAGGGATTTGCTGCAAATCGTCAGGGCCAGGCCCGGTCAGTTCAACTTCGCATCGGCAGGCAAAGGCAGCAGTGGGCATATTGCCGCCGAGCTGCTCCAGAGAATGGCGCAGGTTGATTTTGTGCACGTTCAATACAAAGGCTCGGGGCCTGCACTCACCGCTCTGATCAGCGGAGAGGTTCAGCTGATGTTCCAGTCCCCGGTCGTTGGAGCGCCATTTGTCAGGAGCGGGCAACTCAAGCCGATCGCGATTTCGGCGCCACGTCGTTCTCCGCTCTTCCCGGCGGTGCCGACGTTCGAAGAAGCGGGTCTGCCGGGTTTCGAGGTTTCGACCTGGTTCGGCATATTGACGCGTGCCGGCGTATCAGCGGCGATCGTGAGAAGATTGAATGAGGAAATCAATCGGATTCTCCTGCTGGAAGAGATCCGCGCCCGCCTGGAGACGCTCGACGCGGAGCCGGCGGGCGGCTCGATAAGCGAATTTGAGGCGCACATCCGATCCGAGCGGGTGAAATGGGCCAAAGTCATCAAAGAAACGGGTATCGTTATTGATTGAACCAACGCGCTGACTAAGGAACCGAAATGGTGAACGAGCTGAAGTTTTCGGTATTGCTGTTTGGTGCCGCACAGGCGATCAAGCTCATCGCGTGGAAACACGCCGCGTACCGGGAGCACCTCAAGCAGAAAGACTGTGCCGTCCAGATCAAGCTCAAAGACAACTCGCGGGGCCGGATTTTCCGGTTCACGGACGGGCATGTGAGTTCGCGGCGTGGCGTTCACGCCCCGGTCGACGCCTCGGTCATCTTCAAAGACGCCGAAACTGCAGTGCGCTTCATGAGCTTGCCCGTGAATCACGCGGCGCGCGTCCATGCCGCGAAGAACTTCCTGGTTGCCGTGGAAGGCCCGGACGAACTGGTGTCGTGGTTCATGCAGCTACTGAACATGATCCTGACAGCGGGAACTGAATTCGGCACCCGCATGCCGGATGGCACCCTGCGCTGCACGACCATGACGAACGGCGGTCCGGTCTTCGTCTACGTGAAGGACGGCAGGATAGTCCGCACGGGCATCATCGATTTCGATGGCACGGATGCGCGCTCGTGGACCATCGAGGCGCGCGGCAGGAAATTCACGCCGCTGCGCAGGGCGACTCTCGCGCCACACGCGCTTGCCTTGCGCTCGCTCGTCTATTCGAAAGACCGGCTGCTGTATCCGATGAAGCGAGTGGATTTCGATCCCAATGGCAACCGTAATTGTCAAAACCGGGGCACCTCGGGTTACGTGCGCATCAGTTGGGACGAGGCGCTCGAGATCGTGAGCGGCGAGATTCTCCGCATGAAGCGGCAGCACGGGCCCGGCGCGATCGCCATCTATCACAGCTCGCACCATCATTGGGGAAACATCGGCTACTGGGTCAGCGCGCTGCAGCGCTTCGGCAACGCCATCGGGCACACGAAGATCCACTTGAACCCGGACAGCTGGGAAGGCTGGTACTGGGGCGCCATGCATCATTACGGCAACAGCATGCGCCTGGGCCGCACCGGTTCATACGGAACGCTCACGGACTGCCTGAAGGAATGCGAAATGATCGTGTTCTGGTCGAGCGACCCGGAATCCCAGTTCGGCATCTACGGCGGTCAGGAAGGCGCGCAACGGCGGCTGTGGGCGAAGGAACTCGGCATCAAGATGGTCCACATCAATCCGCACTATTGCCCGACGGCGTCGCTGCTGGGCGGAAAGTGGTTTCCCATCCGTCCCGGCACCGACGGTGCGCTTGCGATCGCCATCATGCACGTATGGATCACCGAGGGGCTGTACGACAAGGATTACGTGGCGACCCGGACCACCGGATTCGAGGAATGGCGCGACTACGTGCTGGGGAGATCCGATGGCGTCGCGAAAACTCCCGAGTGGCAGGAAAGCGAGACCGGCATCCCTGCCAGGGATGTGAGGGCGCTCGCGCGCGAGTGGGGACGCCGCAAGACCTATCTGTCGGTGGGCGTGGGCGGTACCGCTCACGGCGGCGCGTGCCGCGGCGCAACCGGCGCGCAGTGGGCGCGCTCGATGATCCTGTTGATGGCCATGCGGGGATGGGGCAAACCGGGAATCAATTTCGGCAACCTTCAAGGCGGCGCGCCGGTCGACCTTTCGTTCTATTTCCCCGGCTACGCTGAAGGCGGCATTTCGGGAGATCTGCAGGGCTCCGGAACCGGGATCAACAACTACCTGCGCATGCCGCACCTGCTCACGATGAATCCGGTGCAGCAGATGATTCCACGTCAGCGATTGCCTGAAGCGATATTGGAGGGGCACTGCGAAGGCTATCCAACCGATTCGGTTTCGCTGGAAGGACAGTTTCGCCGCTTCATCTACCCGGTCCCGGGCTTCTCCAAGGTCCACATGCTCTACCGCTACGGCGGCTCCTCGTTCGGCACCATCGCCGACTCGAGTCGATTTGCCGGCATGTATCGGTCCAATGAGCTGGAGTTCGTCGTCAACCAGTCCGTATGGTTCGAGGGCGAGGCGAAGTTCGCCGACATCATTCTGCCCGCCTGCACTCAGCTGGAGCGCTGGGACATCGGCGAATGGAGCAACACCGCGGGCTACGCCCACCATCAGCAGGGCCAGCTCAGCCATCGCGTGATCGCGCTCCAGCACAAATGCATCGAGCCGCTCGGCGAATCGAAATCGGATTACCAGATCTTCTGGGACATCACCAAGCGCCTCGGCCTGGGGACTTACTATTCAGAGGGCACGACGGAATTCGACTGGTGCAAGCGCGTGTTCGACTCCTCCGACCTGCCCCGCCGCATCAGCTGGAAGGCGTTTCTCAGGAAAGGCTACTACGTGGTTCCCGCGGAAAGCGACAACACCCGGGAGCCGGTCTACATGCGGTGGTTTGTCGAAGACCGGTTGAAGGACGTGCCCGAGCCGCACCCGCTCCCCGGCGGATATTCCGGCAAATTTCGCCACGGCCTGCAGACCCAATCCGGCAAGATCGAGTTTGTCCCGCAGTCGCTCACGCGGTTCGATCCGGACAGCGCCGATCGCCCTCCGCTCAACCGCTACATTCCGTCGTGGGAAGGGCCGCGGGCGGAAGAGTTGTATCGCAAGTATCCGCTGCAGCTCATCACGCCGCACGCGCGCTACAGTTTCCACACCATGGCGGACGCCAAGGACAGCGTGGTCAACGACATCAAGGACCACAGAGTGCTCATCGGCGGCTATTACTACTGGCTCGTCAGAATCAACCCGGACGACGCCCGGCAACGCGGCATCGCGATGCACGATGTCGTCAAGGTCTACAACGGCCGCGGTGGCGTGTTGTGCGCGGCGGATGTCACGGCGGCAATCGCCCCGGGCGTGGTCCTCTCAGCAGCATCCTGCGCCTCCTACGACCCGCTGGACGAGCCGGGCGAGTCCATCGATCGCGGCGGATGCATGAATCTGCTGACTCCGAGCCGCAAGCAGATCGCAAAATCCGACGGCATGGCGGCGATGTCCTGCCTGGTACAGATTGAAAAATGGAATGAAACAGCGAGGGCGGCATGAAAAAATGGAACCTCATCGTCGACGTTGCCTTGTGCAACAACTGCAACAACTGCTTTCTCGCGAACAAGGACGAGCACGTCGACAACGATTTTCCCGGCTACGCGGCGCCGCAGCCGAAGCATGGGCACCGCTGGATCGATATCCTGCGCCGGGAACGCGGCCGCGCCCCCATGGTGGACGTGGCGTATCTGCCGACCCTGTGCAACCACTGCGATGACGCGCCATGCGTCAAGGCGTCCCCGGACGGCGCGGTTTATCAGCGCCCCGATGGCATCGTCATCATCGATCCGCAGAAGGCCGCGGGAAAAAAGGAAATCGTCGGCTCGTGCCCGTACGGCGCCATCTGGTGGAATGAAGAGCGCAAGGTTGCGCAGAAATGGATTTTTGATGCCCACCTGCTCGACCAGGGATGGCGGGAGCCGCGTTGCGCGCAAGTCTGTCCGACCGGCGCCATCAGGTCGCTCAAGGTGGAAGACTCCGAAATGGCGCAGGTTGCCGCAAGCGAAGCGCTGGAAGTACTGCATCCGGAGTTCAACGCGAAACCCCGGGTCTACTACAAAAACCTGTATCGCTACGCGCAATGTTTCATCGGCGGCAGCGTCGCGGTCGACCGCAACGGGATCATCGACTGCCTGGAGGGGGCCGAGGTGACGCTCACCCGGGACGGCGCAAAGCTCGCGCAGCAGCGCACCGATAACTACGGGGACTTCAAATTCGACCGCCTGGACCAGGACAGCGGGGTTTATTCGATCGAGATTTCGCATC